>CAYUGX010000219.1:0-8492 GCA_964444375.1 uncultured Porphyromonadaceae bacterium
GGTATGAGTTTGGGTATAGATAAGGGAAAGGCCGACCGGTATTTCGGGTGTCAGTCTGTCTGTGGTGAAATGATTTTGAATAATTGTTTCTGCAACATGTTTGGCTGCTCCGGGTGGAATTTCCTTTGCCAATCCCTGATTCATCAGGCCAGCCAGCCAGACTACGATAAGCATCAGCATCATCTGCTGAATTATTTGAAACTTCTTCATAAGGAGGTTTTTTTAAGGTATTTCCAAGTTACATATTTCGCATGATGTATTTTGCCTGAAAGCTATTCTCCTTTCGACTCAGCCATGATCTTATTCCAATCAGGAGGGTCAGTACCCAGTAGATGTTTGACAAAGAAATCCCGGCGTTTCCGTTCTCCGAATTTCCCCCCGCCTGAGTGTCCCATGCCGGGAACTACCAGTAAGTCAAAGTCTTTTTCGGCTTTGATCAGGGCATTTACAACTTGCATGGTGGATGAAGGATCAACATTGTTGTCCATTTCGCCAACAATCAGGAATAGCTTACCTTCTAAACGATGAGCATTGTCAACATTTGAAGAGGCGCCATAATGGGGTCCAATAGGGTATCCCATCCATTGTTCATTCCACCAAATTTTATCCATCCGATTGTCATGACAGCCACAGGATGAGACAGCAACGTCGTAAAAATCAGGATGAAATAATACCGCTCCGGTTGAATTCTGCCCCCCGGCCGATGTGCCATAAATTCCAACACGATTTGTGTCCATGTAGGGATAGGTTGAAGCAGCGGCCTTGATCCAGGCAATCCGATCGGGAAAACCTGCGTCACCTAAATTTTTCCAGCATACATCGTGAAATGCCTTTGACCGATTCGAAGTTCCCATGCCATCGCATTGAACAACGATAAAACCCAGTTCGGCGAGAGATTGCATGCCTGAAACCGGTCTGAAGGATTTGGGAACATGTGAACTATGCGGGCCAGCGTAAATGTATTCAATTACCGGGTAGGTTTTATTTGGGTCAAAATTACTGGGCCTAATGATGATGCCCCAAATAGCTGTTTCCCCATCTCGTCCTTTGGCGCTAAATACCTCTGGTGCTTTCCAGCCTGTATCGACCAATTGACTGATGTCGGCTTGCTCCAAGGTCATTAGCGATGAGCCATCAAGAGTTCTCCGCAAAGCTATAATGGGGGCCTGATCAACCATTGACCAGCTGTCGGTAAAGAACTTGTAATCGTGAGAAAACCTGACAGAATGATTCCCCTCAACCGGGGTGAGGTGAGTAAGTCCGGTTCCGTCGAAATTGATGCGGTAGAGATGGGCCAGGTAAGGATCTCCAGGCTCTCGACCAATGGCTTCAAATAGGATGTATCGACCTTTTTCATTTACGTGGTGTATTTGCTTCACCAACCACTGGCCAGAGGTGATTTGGTTTTTCACTTTTCCACTTTCTCGATCATACAAATAAAGGTGATTCCAACCATCGCGTTCAGAAGCCCAGATCATTTCCCTCCCATCCGGTAGGTCAAACCGATACCGTTTGCCGCTATAGTGGAAGAAGGTCTCACAAACTTCATCGATAACTACTCTTGGCTGAGGATTCTTAACGGCCACTTCGATCACCCGGTATACCTGGTGACCCCGCTGATTGAATTCAAAAGTGAAAGCTTCACTGTTTTCCTCCCAGTTGAACCGGTACAAACTGTACTGGTTGCGATAGAGTTTATCCGGTAGGAGATATTGCCTGGCCTCATCAACAATGAAAAGGCAGGGTTGTAGTTGAGGCATTCGATCACCAGGCTTACGATATTGCAATGAAGAATGCTTGGGTTGAACCTGATCATCAGGTGAAGATTCAATGTAATGAACTTCGCGCTGATGTCCGGGTGTATATAAATTAGCCACCAGCTTTTTTGAGTCAGGAGACCAGTACATATACGAAGAGTAGTACTTTCCTGCTGATCCTTCCCAGCTTAATTGTTGGCTTTTATTTGTTTCTCTGTTTTTAACCCATACATTATAATCTTGTATATAAGCTTCCCAAATACTATCAGGAGACAGTAATGGTTTGCTTCCCAACTCCTCGCGATCAGCTCCCCAATATCGTGAATCACGCCTGGGGGTTGACAATTCTTCTAATTGGGTAATCTTGTATTTCTTAAGGTCACATTGGTATTTTATCCTGCCGGATGTGAATTCCAACCGGGATTCATCAAGGTGAAATACGAGATTTCTAATCGGTAATTCAAAAGGATCTACTTTTTTGTCAAGAACTTCAGCGAGCTTTTTGGCCAATTTCTGGTGATCAAAAGCTGGTTTTTTTTCTGCCTTTTCAGCGTTAACCATGAAATAGGCAATGCCTTCTGGAGTGTTCACCGAATACCAGAATTGATGAGTAGAGTCGATCCAATTTACTCGAACCTGATCGAAATAGGTTTTATCTGAATACCATTTTCGAATGGTGTCGGCGCGTTTGTAATCGTCAATTGTTCCCTGCCCCTGGCTCGCAAAAAAGCCGGCTTGCAGACAGATAAGTAGCAAGAGTGAAAAATAGTGTTTTAACATAGCGTTGGTGATTTGGCTAATCCAAAGCTATGAAAAAACCATTTTAATCGGGTAGCCGTGGAATAGATTGTAGTAATTGATCTTCCATATTGCTGGTTGAGCCTCTGAGATGTGCTATCAGTTTCATCATAGTCTTATATTGCTCGTCACTTAGCCGTTTCCAGTGCAGGCTTTTGATCAGGTACTCCATGAACATCACCTGATCATGCCATTTTCCCATGGTTGATTCGAGTATTTTCCATTCGCTTCGGAAGGTTTGGTAAAAGCTCAACAGTTCTGATTCCTGGAATGTGTCAAATACATATACCTTTTGTTTAAACAGTCGCCTAATTCGGTGTAAATTGGGTTCAGGTGTATTGAGTTGCTTTTGAATACGCAATTCCAGCCTTTTTTGAAACTTAGTGGCAGCATCAACCCGAGTTCGGTGCTTTGCAGCAAATTCGATTTGCTCCCGGATTGTGTTGAATAGAGCGGGTTGATTCTTCTTGAAGATCTTGACATCTCTGGCCACATAGGGTTGATTGCGCTTGATTGGATAGAGAATTTTTTTTGAAAGAAATTCTAGTTCCAGACCTGATTTTTCAGTTAGATCAGGCAACAAGGAGATATGCACCTGCAATTCCCTTATTTTCCCGGTTTTTTTGAATATTGGTCGCAGTCCGCTGTAAAGCTGGTATTGAGATATCGAACGGTACGACCAGTAATCGAGAAAGCCAAGCACGGTTCTTAGTTTTTTCAGGCAAACTCTAAAATCATGCACGGGGTCTTCATCTAATCGGCTCACCCCTTTCAGGTGTACAGTGATCTCTTTTTCCAGTGAATCAATATAATTATTTACTGCATTTACCATGCCGGATGAATTCTACCAGTTAAGTATTGTAGGCCGGTCAGCTGATAAGTCGACCAACTGTAAATCAGAATCATAAGATACGTATATTTTCTGGTCTACAGAAGATTTCAAGCTACAATCACTAATTCTCCCTTCGTCCCACTGTAGGTCAATCTCTATTCCACCCCGTGCTCTGATTCCTTTGATCCATCCCGTTTTCCAGGCCTTTGGTAAGGCAGGCAATAAGAATACTGTGTCGGGTCGACTCTGTATAAGCATTTCCACAATCGCTGAAGCACCACCAAAGTTTCCATCGATTTGAAAGGGTGGGTGGTTATCAAACAAATTGGGTTTAGTTGATTTTCTGAATAGTAGTTGGAGATGCTCATAGGCCTCTTCGGATTTCCAAAGGCGAGCATAAAAATTTATTAGCCAGGCCCGACTCCAGCCTGTATGTCCTCCCCCATGAGCCAGTCGTCGGTCTAGTGTGGCAAGAGCTGCGTTGGCCATTTCGGGTGAGCCATCTGGGGTGATTTGAAAGGCAGGGTGCAGACCAAATAAGTGAGACATATGTCGGTGTCCGGGTTCAACTTCTTGATAGTCCTCAATCCATTCCATGATAGTACCATCTGCACCGATTCGAACTGGTGGCAAGCGTTTCAGTATAGTTTGTGCTTCTTCAATCACAGCATGGTCTTTCTGCAGAATCTGTGCTTCTGTAATAAAACTTTCCATCACCTCCCGGATAATCTGATTGTCCATGGTGGATCCGTACGTGAGTCGTTGGGATTTTCTGGTCAAGGGATCGATGAAGTTATTTTCTGGGGAGGATGACGGCACGGTAACCAGGTATCCTTCAGGATGCTCCATCAGGTAATCTGCAATAAAGCGAACTGCTCCGGTGAGAATTGGATAAGCGGTGTTTTCAAGAAAGGCAGTATCCAGTGTGTATTCAAAATACCGGTGCAAGGTCAGACTCATCCAAGCTCCAGCAAGCGGGAATCCATAGCCATTGATCATTTGTGAACTTTTAGTTGATCCGCTGGGTGTGGTTCTTCCAAAAAGGCTGGTGGCATGATGAGATAACCAACCCGTCGATTGGTATAAGGTTTTCGCGGTTTGCTGACCCAGTTCATAAGTCGGAACAAGAAACTGGCTTAGTGGTGGAAAGCACTCTTCTAAATTTCCACTCAGTCCTGGCCAGTAATTCATCTGAAGATTGATGTTTTGGTGATAATCTGCTTCCCAGGGGGCCCACATGTGCTGGTTCCAGATCCCCTGCAAATTTGCCGGCAACACTCCCGGTGAGCGAGACGAGCTCATCAACAGGTATCTGCCGAACTGGTAATATTGTGCATCGAGCAAGGGATCCGATTCGCCTTGAATGACCTCTTTCAACCTTGCATAGGTGCTCAGTCCAGGTAATTTTGTTTCGCCAAGATGAAGGCTCACCTGATTGAACATAGACTCATGCTCCTGAATGTGATTGTTGCGAATTTCGGATGCGGTTTTTTCCTCGGCGCTTTCAATGATGCTACGGGTTATTTCAATAGGGTCTCGATCTCTATCAAAGTTAAGGGTGCTTACATTGAAGTCTGTCGCGGCAGTGAAACGAATAATTACGGTTGTGGCATTACTGATTTGAATCCCCTTGGGGTGTGCTTGAGACGATCCGCCAACTTGTTTGATTTTGGCCCGTGCAGCAAAACGCATGTGTTCTCCTCCAGGTCCTGATCCTCCTGGATTGTCATCATAGGCTTGTGGAGCCGGGTGATCAATGACTTGTCCATCCATCACGATGGTCTCATCATCGGGAAAGTAGATTGAAGCATCTTGTTCTCTTTCCAGATCGATGAGAAAATTGAGCATGTGCTTTCGAGATGCCGTGATCTCAAGTTGCATTAGATCATCAACCGCTGAGATTAGTAAACGTTTGGTGTATTTTACTCTGCCGATAGAAAAGGTTGTCTTCTCAATACCAGTGGCCAGATCCAGCATCCGGTGATAGTTATCAACACTATCTGGCAGGTTGAAATTCAAGGTCAACCGGCCTAAGCTCTGATACGACCTGAATGAAGTGGGTGTAAAAGTCAGGTTATCCATTCCATAATCATAGGCTTCTTGAAACTTTTCATCGAGGATCAATTGCCTGAAGTGGGCCATATGGGATTCTGCGTTCTGGGGAAGGTTTGGCTGAGGGGCTCCAGCCCAGAGGCTTTCTTCATTCAGTTGGATGGTTTGACGCTGGATTTGGCCGAAATCCATAGCCCCTAATCGGCCATTACCCAGCGGTGTGGCTTCTTCCCATTGGTTGGCGGGACGGTCAAACCAGAGTAAAGTTGTTGAATCAGTTCTCTTGGGTAACTGATTACATGAGGATAAAAAAATGAGCGCACCCAATAGTAATAACCCAGTTGAGATTGTTGTCTTTCTTGTCTTTGTTGTCATGGTTGTTAGGTTTTTTTGGACCGCATGATTTCTTCCCAATCGTATACGGCTTCAATATTCTCCCCGGGTTGAATCACCAGGAAATCAGCAGCATCCCACTTTCCCAGAATTAATTTATGTAGCAAGCGCATACTGCCTTCAACCTGGATGTATTCGGTATTGTCTTGTTCAGCCATTTCCTGGCACTTTTCGGCAAATCCTAAATGAGCCAGTTCAGGAATATCGATGAAAACGATCTCCTGGCTATGCTCATTTTTCGTGGTATGCAAGGTATCCCAGAGGTATTTGGCATTTTCTTCACCATAGATTTCAACGTATTCGTTGAAGCTGGCTTTGAGTCCTTGCTGCTCAAGAAAGTCACCTGATTCATGACTGTAGGTACCCCCGTGCTCCATGTATCCTGCCGAAGAAAATGGTGTACTCGGCCGTTCACTGAATATTTCATGGAAGCGGTTTTTATCGCCAAGAAAGAGTGTACAACAATCGTGGGCACGGGGGATAACCAGTTGGATTTTTTGGGACCGGATACCGGCCAGGGCATTTCCACACAGGCCATAACCCAAAAGAATAGCATCGTAGTGTCGGTTTCCAGCTTCTGTTTCGTCTATTTTGTGTTGGATGAGTGCCCTCAGCTTGTCGGCATCATCGTGAGCTCCTTTGTCTGTGAATTCGAGATCAACCGTATGTTGAGTACGCACAACGGCGTGACAAACCTCACGGGTGAGCACTTCACAACTGAGTAGTTTAAATTGCATTACTTTCAGGAATAATCCTATAAAAGTAATTTATTTGCGCTTCCGGTACAATCCGTCAAATAAGGTCGTAAACGTAATTCCACCGTCTTCAGATTGTTCCCAACTCTGTCGAACAGTGCCATTGTCATTGTTGGTCCAGGTGATGCGATTGATGTAGCGTTTTCCATTGGAATCAGTCTTCTCCTTGCTGGCTAGAATCATCTGATTGCCAATGTACTCACCAGATAACTCAAGCACCGTACCCTGGTTATCTATCCAAACCTGCTTCCAAACCGTATCGATGGGATCATAAAAGTTGTAGGACGTGCCCGTATAGACGCTGCCTACAGATTTCCAGTTCTCCCTGATTACACAATCTCCCTGGATTTTAACAATTTTGTTGAATCCAGCCATTTTTCCATTTTGGTAAACGACCCAATCGCCAACCCAAAAATCAAATTGCTGGTGTTTCTCGGTGCAGCAGGAACAGGGGGCGTTCCCTTGCTGGGCCAAAACGTTTACACTTAGGAAAGACATGGTAATTAACCCAAGTAAAAAACTTCTTCTGCCCATATTTTTTCTCACTTTACCATTGCAAATTTACACAATGGTAAGCATAATAAAGACTAGCTTGCCAAAAATTAAAACACAGACAAGAATCCAAAAACTGTATTTTTAGCATTTTGACCAATAATTATGAAAGAAGTTTGGCTGAAAGCAACCGTGGTTGGCAGTCTATGGGCAGCAATTGAAATCATACTCGGTAGCTTCTTGCATAATCTACGTATACCCTTGGCAGGCAGCATGCTATCATTTGCTTCTGTCGTCTTGATGGTTGCATTTCTAACCCTCTGGCCCCAACGAGGTATGATCATTCGTGCTGCCATGATTTGCGCCATAATGAAATCCATTTCACCGAGTGCTGTGATCATCGGACCTATGACTGGAATATTCTTTGAAGGAGCTCTGCTTGAACTCAGCCTCCTGGTCTTCGGAATTAATGGTTTTTCATTGATTTTTGGAGGTATGCTAGCGGTTTTTAGTGCAATAGTACACAAAGCTGTTTCATTGCTTGTTATTTATGGAGGCGATCTCCTTATTCTAGTCGAAAACCTCTACACTTTTGCTGTAAAACAAATTGGTTTTGAATCGCTCTCACCATGGGTTCTTATTGGCTTACTCACCTTCATTTATTTTCTGGCCGGAGCAGGTGCTGCCCTGATTGGTCGATCGCTTGGATTATCCTCGGTTAATCAGGAAAACCCAAAACAGCATTTTGATCGACAAGGCAAGGGCTTATTTGAGCTGGCCGATAAGAGTGGCTATTCAATAGGACTGCTGATTCTTTTACTATTGGGTTTAGTGGGGATCCTCCTTGCATTTAACAGCGCACCGATGTGGATATACTTGCCCATCGCGAGTCTATTTGTAACATTTATTTTTCTTCGCTATAGCTATGCCATCAGGCCATTGGCTCGTCCAAAATTCTGGATTCAGTTTGCTGTGTTAACCATTTTGGCCAGCATGTTTATTGAAGGCATTGAGCAGGGTAGAATCTTTACTGTTTATGGATTCAAGACCGGATTGTTGTTGAATCTGAGAGCCATTGTTGTACTCTCTTCGTTTGCCGCTATCGGAGTAGAACTGAAAAATCCGCTCATTAAAACGGTATTGTATAAACGTGGATTTGCTGCATTGTATACCGCATTGAATTTGGCTTTTGCTACTTTGCCTGGCATTCTCACCAAGCTTCCACCGGTAAAAACAACAGTACGTCAATTCAAAAAAGTGTTCACGGGATTTTTTCAATTATCGGGTGATTTGTATATGCATTATCGAGCCATGTACGATCACATGCCTTATACCTTTCTCGTTGCTGGTTCTAGAGAATCAGGTAAAACCACCTTTTTGAATATTGCGGGCATGTTAGAGCCTTTCACTGGC
>CAYUGX010000220.1:0-8490 GCA_964444375.1 uncultured Porphyromonadaceae bacterium
CGGGAAGAAGCCGTTAAAAATGCTTTCGGCCAATCAGTCGTTTGGGCTTTCCCGATTGAAGCGCAAACCGGTAATCGACTGTTGGTTGATGCAAGTTCATTTTTTATTCGTGATGCCCAATCCTGGGCCCAGCGATTTTCAGGAAGCCGGGGCAATTATCGTTTTGATCCTGGTAAGTCGGTTTTCAATTTCGAGTTTACACGCAATTTTCCATACAATTCTGAATTCGATGTTCTTCTCACATTTACCGGATCTGGATTCAGAGGAGATGAGTCTCCCAGCAATGAAGCCATTACCGTTAAGCTCCATCATTCACTGGTGGCATTACCTGATGATCAATTTGAGCTCAGGCAGTACGATCCACGCTCATCATTCATGTCATATGATTATCTCGATTTTTCAAATCCCTTTTATGAAAATCTCAAAGAACAATTCATTGTTCGCCACCGACTCGAAAAAAAGAATCCTACTGCAAAAATCAGTGAGGCTGTTGAACCCATCGTGTATTATGTCGACCGGGGCACGCCTCCCGATATCATAGATGCAGTTATTGAAGGGGCAATGTGGTGGAATCAGGCCTTTGAAGCTGCAGGTTACAAAAACGCCTTTCAGGTGAAGCTCCTACCGGATGGTGCCCATGCCCTGGATATACGATACAACATGATAAACTGGACCAATCGCTCATCGCGGGGTTGGTCATATGGAAGCGCCATAATTGATCCCAGAACAGGTGAAATCATAAAAGGTAATGTAAATATGGGTGCACTTCGAATCAGGCAAGACTTTCTGATTCTAACCGGTATGGTCGGTGAATTCGATAACAACAATCAAATGGATGATCAGGTAAAGAACGCTGCTCTCCTTAGAATCAAACAGTTGTCAGCTCATGAGGTGGGTCACACCATTGGTTTCGTTCACAACTATATCTCGAATGTGAACGGCAGATCATCTGTTATGGACTATCCGCATCCGTTGATTAAAATTGGTAAGGACGGTCAACTTGACCTGTCGGATGCCTAAAATACAGAAATACGTGAATGGGATAAGATCAGTGTATCTTTTGGTTACCAGGACTTTCCTGAGCATATGGATGCAGATGCTGAAGCCAAAAAGGTGCTTGACGACGCATTTGAAAGGGGAATTTTCTACCTGACCGACCGAGATGCCGGTATGAATATTCATCCTTTGGTCAGCCAGTGGGACAATGGCATTCACCCCACCGACGAATTGGAACGGGTAATGCAGCTCAGAAAAATCGCGCTTAGGCGATTCTCAGAGAAAAAGATCAGACAGGGTGAGCCATTTTCAAAGCTTGAGGATGTGCTGGTACCGATCTATTTCTTTCATCGCTACCAGATCACCGCAACAGCTGGAGTTGTGGGAGGCTTGTACTACAACCACGCTTTACGTGGTGGTACACAATATATCCTGAAAGAAGCTGATCGTCTTGAACAAGTCGCTGCCCTGGAACAATTGTTGTCGACCCTTGAGACTTCAAATCTGGTCATACCACAGCCCATTCTTAATCTTCTACCTCCCCGAACGCCAGGACTAAATGCCGATGCCGATCGGTTTGGCTCCTATACGGGTGGAACATTTGATCCCTTTGCAGCCGCTGAAAGTGTGGCTGATCTGACTATAAGACTTATTCTTGATCCTGCCCGTGCAGCCCGTATCGTAAATCAAAAGGCTATGAATCCAACGCAATTGGGCTTTGACGAGGTCATAGATCATCTGATTAAGAAAACATTCAAGTCACAACCGTCATCAAGCTATGGGCAAGAAGTACAGCGAACCGTTAATGTAGTCATGCTAAATCGCCTCATGGCAGTCATCGCAACCACCCAATCTTCGCCGCAAAGCAAAGCCATTGCCACAGCAAAGCTGAAAGAACTCAACACCTGGCTATCCAAGCAACAAACACAAGACTACAGTCAACAGGCGCACTATTTGTTTTGCATCAATCAAATCAAGCGTTTCGAGAAGCATCCCGAATTGTTCAAAATGACATCACCCGTTGAGATACCGCAAGGAGCACCGATAGGGGGAAGATAAAACGTAGGATTAAGACGTAGGATTAAGGCAAAGAGTATTTTTAAGATTGGTTTGGTTGCCCCCCATTGTCATCTCATCATGAAATGAAGAACCAAAGGCATCTGGGTTAGCTTTAAGCCGTACAAACCTTTTTTTTACAATATTGTATTTCCTCATTCGTCTTCAAGAATGAACAGGACAATGAAATGACATCATCAGAAAAACATATTGTTGAAAAAGCCTACCAGGAAGAACACAATCGTCTGTTGGGATTTATACGCAAACGCATACCCGACGAAGACGAAGCTGAAGATCTGGTGCAGGATGTTTTCCTTCGTCTTATTCTCAATTCTACAGGGGTTTCTACTATTGAGAATATCACTGCCTGGCTATACTCGGTTACCCGAAATCGCATTGTTGATTTCTTCAGGAAGAAAAAACCGGATTCCCTTGAGGAGCACATACAGGTGAAAAACGGCCAGGAAAACCCACTCACTTTAGACGATATTCTTCCTGCCCTCGGAAATAGCCCAGAGGACCAGATGATGGCAGATATCATTTGGGAAGAGATTGAACAGGCTTTAGACGAATTACCTGAAAACCAAAGAGAAATCTTTGTTTACCACGAATTTGAAGATTTAAGTTTTAAAGAAATAGCTGAATTAACCGGAGAAAATCAAAATACCCTTCTGGCCAGAAAAAGATATGCGATTCTCTTTTTAAGAAAGCGTCTACAATCATTGTATAATCAAATAAATGAATAAATATGAAAGCAATTAAAATTACAGGAATGGCAATTGGCGGACTGGCTCTATTTGCAGGAGCAATTGCCCTGGTATCTTGGATACTGACTCTATTGTGGAACTGGCTCATGCCCGAACTATTTGGGATACCAGCAATTAACTTATGGCAAGCCGCCGGTATTTTCATCCTCTCAAAACTCCTTTTCACACCTGGCTTCGGTAGCGACAAAGGTCGTTCAAAGAAGAAAAACAAAAGACACGAGTGGAAAATGAAGTTCAAGACACGAATGAAGCAACATATGCCGCATTCTGCTCAAGACAGCGAAGAAAAATAATAGACACAAAAGACGAGAGACCAATGACGAGCGAAGGTGATTGTCTCCTAAAAAATGATGTCGCTTTTGAAAAAAGTGCCATTTTGAGGAGATTATCACCGTAGCTCATCTCTCGTCTTTCTCCATCCATGCCCACTGAAAATTAACCTGCTCCTCCTCGGGGGGATCAATGATCAGTTTGAGTGTATAGTAGCCACGCTCTTTGATAACTACCTGACCAAGCCGGTGCGCATTGAAACTTTCAATATGCCAGTTGTTTCCGGGTTCTCCCACCGTTTTCCCGGTATGATTCATTGAACTTTGTAAATTTTGGCCAGCAATTTCGACCGTTATTTCTCCCCTGCCGGATGTTCCCTGATAACTATATGACAGATCGAGTTCATAGTGTCCTGTTTGATCCAAATAGAGCTTCCAGGTATAGTGGCTTTTCTCATCAACGACCACATGCCCTGGGATAGATCCAAAACGTTCAGCCCGCTCCACAAAAATATCACCTTCATAATCCAAACTGTTTGTCGGGGTCATGGCATAACCGTCAGACAGGCTTTCAGCCACCAGATCAGTTCGGGATTTTGGGTACCGCGGATAATCCAGCACGATAACTGAAACTAAAGGATCAGGCTGCTTAGCAGGGAGATGTATAGTCGTGACTACCTCATTGTGATCAAATAAAATGGGCTGCCTCCCAGCTGAGGTCAAAACAGAAGCGGCATCAGGCTTGTCGATAATTCCTGTCAATTTGAGCTCATTATCAAGCGGCCAATTGAATACATGCAAAAATAGTTGGTGACTGTTATGCGATTCTTTACTCGTGATCAGGCACCAGTCGTGCTGATCTTTCTCCAGATCAAATCCGCCTGCTCCATAGATTGACTCTCCATTGCGATCGAGCCAGGCCCCTATTTCCAGTAAGCGACTTTCAATTTCATAAGGTACATCCCCATTGGCGCGTGGCCCAATATTCAACATCACATTTCCGTTTAGGCTCACATTACTAATCAGGTTCCTGAGAATCGTAGTGCTTGACTTCCATTGATCCTCCAGAGCGTGATAGCCCCAAGAATGAGCCACGGTTGCCGGAGATTGCCATGGATAATCGAGCTTCATGGTTCCAAAGCTATTATCACCTAAAGTTCTAAAATCAACATCCGGATCCTCTTCCACTGACAAACCCAATCTGGAATTGACCAGGCAATTCGGCTGAAGTTCCCGAATCATCGATTTCAATTGCAACAATTGTGATTTGGTCACAATGGTGCGACTGTGGTGAATCCACATGTCGAACCAGATCAATCCAATATCGCCATAGTTGGTCAACAATTCACGCATTTGAGGCATGACCTTTTCTTGCCAGTAGTGATCATATTGAGATGCAGTCAAGGGATAGATCTCATTGGTGTGATCCCAACCAAATGGATGTTCCCAATCAACCCAATGTGAATAGTACAGTCCGATCTTCAACCCATGCTTTTTACATGCCAGCGCCAATTCTTTCACTATGTCTCGTTTAGAATTTGTGAATTCACCTATATCATAATTACCCACCTGGCTATCCCATAACGCGAATCCATCATGGTGCTTTGCAGTAAGTGTTACATATTTCATCCCTGCATTCTTTGCTAGCAATACCCACTCTTCAGGATTAATATTGTCCCATTGAAATTTTTCCAGCAAATCCAGGTATTCATCCCTGTCAATCCGGTTTCGATAATAGATCCATTCGGCGTAGTCGTTATCGTAACGCAGTTTCTCTCCCTTCCATACCCCTTCTGCTCCCGAATAGACTCCCCAGTGTATGAACATTCCAAAACGAGCTTCGGTAAACCAGCTGGCACGGGGATTAACTTTCGTTTGACCAAAGCACATGCCCCAAGACCCAATGCCTGCCCCTGACATGATCAGGGGACCTAAGACCCAAATTAGACTCAAGAATTTAAGACGTAAGAATGACGTTTTAATTCTCTTCATAAATTACATAATTTATTATTTAATTTATTACATAATTCCTGCATTTAGTTTAGATCCATGCTTCAGTGATAGCCTCTCGCCTCTCGCCTCTCGCCTCTCGTCTCTCGTCTCTCGTCTCTCGTCTCTCGTCTCTCGCCTCTCGTCTCTCGCCTCTCGCCTCTCGCCTCTCGCTTCTCGCTTCTCACTTCGCCCAGGAAATCGCCTGTTTCAGGAGCTGCTGAAAGGCTGGGTGACTGTAAGCATTATTGTCGTGACCAGATTGCAGGTATACAATTCGGGAGTTTCTATATTCGTGTGCCCAGCCTACTATTTCGTCGCTTAGGGGATGATCGGTTCGTAATATGGGTGTTGTATTGGGATCACGCTCACATCCCGCATAGGTCTCTTCGTGGATGACAAATGTCTCCATGTTCTTTGTTACCGGATGGGTTGGATCAATGATATCAACCTTGACCGTTTCGTCGTGATAATAGGTGGACGCCGGAATTGAATCACCTGCATGAACAGCCGGATTAAGAAAGTACCTTGCGCCAAGAATGTGGAAAAATTCTGGCCAATCCTGATACGATGCAATAGAATGATGTAAGAATACCAATCCCTTTCCCTGCTCCAAGACGTTTAGAAAATCTTCTTTCTGTGCTTCACTGATACCTTGGTACATGTCGTAAAAAACAAGTACATCGTAGTCCTCAATAGAATCAGATCCATACAAATCATTAGCTTCAGGATGACTAATCCATTCTGTTTCGATTCCATCGAGCGAATCAAACAGACTGATGAAATTCAGTGTATCGTATGCATGGCCACCGGTTATAACCATTACCTGAATTGGCTCTTTAGGGCTACAGGCACCCACACTAAATAAAACTAAAACAGAAATAATCGCAATGGATTTTCGAATAGATGTGATCATAATCGACGCTTTAGCCGATTAATTTACAACAATTCTTTCAACTCGACTTTCACCGTTTGAAAAACTTAATTTGATCAGGTAAATACCTGGAGGCAGATCCTCCAGTGGAATTTGCACTGTGGTTCTCGATTTGGATGCAAACATCTGTTTTAGTTGTGATCCATGGCTAGTGAACACCTCTGCTTGTGCTAGGGGATTGACCGGATCAATCTGTACGTACAGAGTCTCATCTACCGGATTGGGATACATTTGAACATCCGGCAGGGAAAAACTAGAAACACCGGTCATTTGACCATGTCCCGAAACATAAAGATCATCAAGGTAGAACAGGGGGAAACCATCATGTGGCCATTTTGGACCCGCATCGGTTGAAAACTCGAGTTTTTCGAAAGAGATTTCCAAGTTGGGAAATGCGAGTTTTTCATTTGCTAAAAGCCGGCCATTCATACGAACATCCATCGCTTTTACTGAGCCATTGATGAAGATATACCAGTCCATCCATTGCAAATCATTATAAAAGAACTCACCAACCTGCTTGTCATTATAAAATATGTCTCCTTTGCCATTTGATTTGAAGTAGATAACCAGATCTGCTCCGTTGAGCTGTACCACTTTAACAGCACCCCGGCTATTTTCTTCAAAATACAATCCAAACCGTATCATGAGCCGTGAGCCTTTGAACTGGTTCACCATGAGACCCAGTTTTGAGTGGCTGATCATTCTCAGCGATTGACTTCCCTCCAAACTTTTGAAATTGACAATTTGGGCATCAAACTCACTACCGGGCTTATTTAGGTGTGTACGCCAATGCGGGGCTTCTTCGCCCAAATAATCAAAGGTGGTATAGTGCTCAAAACTCTCGCGATAAGGCAACACAACAGGCCGGAAAGTCTGAAAACTAAATAGTCCGCTGGTAAAAGTGGTATCACCCTGGTCAGTTATCACGCGCCAATAGTATCGTTCATTTGCCTGTACATCAAGTCTATACTTAGGCTCATGTAGGTCAATTGCCACCGTATCCAGTGTCTGCTCTTTACCAAATAAGAGGGTATACCGATTTTCACTCTGATCACTCCCCAGCTGCCACGAAACTGTTACCTGCTCATCTTTGAGAAAAGCTTCCCTGAACGGACTCGGATAACAAGACATCAGAGGCTCAAATTCATTGGGCTCAAGAAAAACTGATATATGCTCTCGACATATCGGGAAAAATTCGATATAACTCTCTTTTGATACCGGGTTGTCGAGAATATTCAGATAATTCAATTGCTTACTTAACCCACCAGCCAACACAGGCTGTATGTCTCCAATCCGGTTGCCTTGAAGATTGAGATGAGATAAAGCAGGATTGTGCACAATGGGATTGATCACCTCGATTTGGTTATTACTGACATCTAAATATTCAAGAAATTGAAGTCCAGCTGGCCAAAGTGCACCCAGCCGGTTGTGTTCAATATTCAGTTTCCTAATTTGCGGAGCATGATATATGAGGCGATCAACATGCAGTATTTTGTTGTGCCCGAGATCAACTTCTTCCAGTATGGGTAGGTCTCGAGTTATCCAAATAGAATCTAAACCACTTTGAGCCATTCTCAATATTTTGAGATAGGGCATACTATGGTTAATAAATAAGGTACTAACAGAATTGCCAGAAAAATTGATAGACTCGATCCTCCTGAGCTGATCGAGGAACCACAATTGGGTCAATTCGTTGTTCTCGAGATTCAGTATACGAAGGTTTCGCATTTGCTCATTCACATGAACCTGATCAAGCTGATTATCTGACAAATCAAGCTCCCATACGTGGTCGAAGTGGCTGAGATCATCGAGTTCATCGAGCCCGATATCATGCAAACGCAATGTACGCAGCAAGGGGAAATCGACGGCTGAATGGATGTTTTGGACAGGAACTCCATCAATCTTGAGCGAAACCAGGTCTTGCAATCCAGAATATGTTTTCAAATCACCCACCTCAACGTCATCCAGGTGCAGTTTAATCAACCATGTATTTTGCCGGATTATCGACAGGTCATCAACCTGGGCGTGTCCGATTTCGAGGATTCTAAGATTTTGTATTTGGCCCAAAACATCTAAGTCTAAAACGCCTCCCTTATTGTCAGGAATTCGTAAAACTTTCAATTCTGGACATGCATCGATACCAGCCAAGGAGTTCACTGGTTCAAAAATCTCTACTTTTTCAACTTTTTTCAACTCATCCTTGGTTGGTGTATACGTTGCTAATTCCTGATCTGCAAGACCCAACGCCACATTAATTGCTTTCTTAAGTGCCAGATCTTCAACATGCACTGGATCACCCTCCACAAAAACTGTGACAGGCCCAATCCATGATGATTCGCCCCCTTGATAGACTGCACTCACCTGTATGCGATTGGTGCCAGCGGGCAATCCATCTAGCACAAAAGTACTATCGGTAGTCTCAGCAAATCGCTCTTCATTGCAATAAACCCTGAACTTGAGCACTGGTGTTTCTTTATCG
>CAYUGX010000221.1:0-8481 GCA_964444375.1 uncultured Porphyromonadaceae bacterium
TTTCTAATTTAATCACAATTATACAAATTTTTTATCGTTTATCAACATTATTTTGCTGTTTTTCGATAAATATTTTCCAAAAAAAATGCCGAATAGTAACTTCGACATGCAGATGAAGGATCTCAAGAACTTACCTAAACAAGGCCTTAATGGCACCCGGATGATCGGTGGTTATCCCGACTACACCAATATCATAAAGTTTTAGAGCTGATTTTTCTTGATTGACGGTCCAAACCAGGCAGTCCATTCCGGCTTTATTCAATTCGGTGACCAGTTTTTTACTTACTGTGCGATAGTTCAAATCGGCACCATCAAGATTATGGGCTTTCAATCTTTCAATAAGGCCTTTATATTGTCCCTTAGTCACAATCGTTTTCAGGAAATAGCAGGGCACTGATGGTAACGCAGCTTTGGCTGCGGCAATAGTATCAAAATCGAAAGCAATGATTCTAATCTGATTGAGTTTAGGGAAGTCTACCAATAGTTTTGTCAATTCAGTTACAATCGATATCTCCGACTTGACCTCAATATACAGGGTTTTACCATCCGGTAGGGCATTTAGAATATCAGTGAGTAAAGGAATCGGTTCACCTTTGAACTTCTGATCCTTCCATGATCCGGCGTCAAGTGTTCTCAGCTTGTCATAGCTGGTCTCAGCAACTATGTAGTTCTCTCCACAGGTTCGCTTGGTGGTCTTATCGTGAATCACCACAATCCTTTTGTCGACGGTCATATGGATATCCACTTCGACTCCATCGGCTCCAGCCTCCCAGGCTATTTGCGCAGCAATCAAGGTGTTTTCTGGTGCCAGAGCTGAAGCTCCCCGGTGTCCAACAATCTCAGGTCCCTGAGTCTGTGCGTACAAATAATTTGTATTGGAGACCATCAGAGTTAAAAAAAACACAATTGTTACTCTTATTTGAACGTTCATTTCGTAAGGCTTTATTAGATTTGACATTCGAATATCCCTATTTTTGACGAATTATTATCAAACCCTCATGCGATATCCTGTACTTTTTTTCTTGTTTTCCCTTCCAGTACTACTCTCAGCCCAAGACTCCCTTTCATTAAGCAAGTACATCAATGGCATTACGCAGACTGAACTGCAGGTCTTGGTCGGTACATTAGCCAGCGATGAATTTGAAGGACGCGACACAGGCAAAAAAGGTCAAAAACTGGCAGCAGAATACCTTCGTAAACATTTCATTGAAATGGGTTTAGAAGGACCGTCTCGAAGCGGTGATCCCTACTATCAGGAGTTCTATTTATTGCGTTCAGGGCTGCAGGAGTTGACCATTATTCAAGGACAAGACACCTTACGGTCAGGACAGGAATTTGCACTCTACGGTAATTCAGTGCCCTATAATCTTGAAGCCGATGTAGTCTTTTTGGGGTACGGTTTGGATGTTCAGGCGTGGAATGACTATCCTGACGACCTTTCTGTCGAAGGTAAAATTGTAGCCTTCTTTGCTGGAGAACCAAAGGATAAAAATGGAAAATACCTTATAAGTGGTTCATTTTTACCGACTATCACGGACCGGGGAAAAACTAAAACCCGAATTGCACTTGAGAAAGGGGCCATCGGAGCTATCCGGATAGATCCTGATCAGGAAAAGGTGCAGAAAGAAATCAATATGTTAAAGCGATTTCGCTCAGGCATGCAAATGACTTTACCGAATAGTCAGCAAATTAAGAAGCAAGACATGGGCACTGTCAATTTGGGGATTGAGGATGCTGACTGTTTGCTCAATCTAAAACCAGGCACTCTCAAACGATCTAAAACGAAGATTGACAAGAAAAATAGTAACTACAAGCGATTCACCGCTTCAGTGAAAGCAGAGTTATCAACTTCTGAAGCAAGGGTAAACACAGAGAATGTGGTTGGCCTGCTCAGAGGGGAAAGCCTACCGGATGAGTTTATCATTGTCACAGCACATTATGACCACCTGGGTGTAAGAAACTCGGATATCTATAATGGGGCTGACGACAACGCCACTGGAACCGCGGCGGTTGTTGAAATTGCCGAAGCATTTTGCGAATTGGCGACAGATGGGCACAGACCTGCACGCAGCGTACTATTTATGCCAGTTTCGGGAGAAGAAAGAGGATTGCTTGGAAGCCGGTATTATGTTCAAAACCCTCTGTTCCCCATAACCAAAACCCGAGCAGCCGTGAATATGGACATGATAGGCAGGAGTGATCAAGACCATATCCAAAACCCTGATTATGTTTACGTTTACCTTAGCGACAGTGTCGGATCGGTACTGGATAACGTTGTCAATGGGGCTGCTAAGCTCATCGGAGAAGAGCTGGGCCCCGAATACCGTCACAAAGCTGACCGTGATTTCAGACTGGGCGGATCAGACCATGCAAGTTTTGAGCAAATTGGGGTACCAGTGCTCTATTTCTATTGCGGTACGCACGAAGATTATCATCGGCCCACTGACACGAGTGAAAAGATAGAATACGAGAAAATGACTGATATAACCAGAATGGTCTTTATTTCAACCTGGGAATTGGCCAATTTATAATTTACTATTTTTGCAGACTGAGAAAACAGTATCCTAAATACGACTAACTATGGCAAACGCTTTTACTGATGATGATCTAAAACTCCTCAAGGAAAGAAACATTGCTATCACAACGGTGGAGCAACAAATAGAGAATTTCAAAAATGGCTTTCCATTTGCTCGCCTTGAAGAACCCGCAACGGTTAAAAATGGGATCACACAATTGACGGCCAAACGGATGGATGAAATGGTATCGGTATTCGAGGATTTCGCAGCGGAAAACGAAATCGTCAAGTTTGTACCGGCTTCAGGCGCTGCCTCTCGTATGTTCAAAAACCTGTTTGAATTCAGAAACCACTATCGGGGTACATCTGAAGATCAATTGGAATTGCTGAAAGATAAGGGTCCAGATTCGGTCTACTATTTTTTCGAAAACATAGACCAATTTGCTTTCTTCCCCCAACTGCTTGACGCATTTGAAGACCGGGGACTCGATTTCGATCAAACCATGAAAGAAAGCCGTTTTGAAAGGGTGTTGAACACCTTACTCACCGACAAAGGCCTGTCTTTCGGAGAACGACCTAAAGCCATCATTCCTTTTCATTCCTACGCCGACGAAGTTAGAACTTCATTTGCTGAACACCTCGCCGAAGGTGCGAAATACGCTAGATCAAAAGGCAATGTTTGCAAAGTGCATTTTACGGTATCACCCCAACACCTTGAGATGCTTGAAGAGCACTTTATGGAGATCAAAGAAGCGTTTGAAGATCGTTACAGCATTAGATATCAGATTTCATATAGTCTCCAAGATCCTGCTACTGACGTTATCACAGTTGACTTGAATAATCAACCGGTACGCAATGAGCTGGGTGAACTCATATTCAGACCCGGTGGACATGGAGCACTTTTGAATAATCTGAGTAACCTTGATGCTGATTTAATAATAATTAAGAATATTGATAATGTGTGTCATGACCGACTAAAAAGCGACACGTATTATTATAAAATGGTACTGAGTGGGTACCTGGTCTTCTTGCAAGAGCAAATTCATAACTTCTTGCGTGGATTGGAGCATCCAACCGCGCCATCAAGCAAGGTAATTTCCAATATGTGGTCGTTCATGGAGAATAAGCTTCATATTACTCCACCTGAAGAGGCCGACACCTGGAATAAAGAAAAAAAGATAGACTATCTGAAAGAAAAGCTGAACCGTCCCATTCGTATTTGTGGTATGGTTGAAAATGAGGGAGAACCCGGAGGCGGACCATTTTGGATTAAAGGAGACGATGGATCTGTGGAACTGCAAATCATTGAGGCCTCACAGATTGACAATAATGACATCACACAATTGGAATTATTGAAAAGCAGTACACATTTCAATCCGGTTGATCTAGTTTGTGGCACCAAGACCTACAAAGGAGATCATTTTGAATTGCATGATTTTGTTGATCCCAGAACCGGATTTATTAGTATGAAATCACTTGATGGACAGGAGATTAAAGCTCAAGAACTGCCTGGTTTATGGAACGGGGCTATGGCCGACTGGATCAGTGTTTTTGTTGAAGTTCCCTTATCAACATTTAATCCCGTAAAAATAATTAACGATTTGCTGAGACCTCAGCATTTGAATTTAAGTTGATTTGAAGATTGCTGTATGTATATAGGCGGAGAAGAGGAATTGTGGAATGATGAGATAACGGCTTCTGTAAACCGTTATGAGCAGATGTTGAAGAACCACTCAGAATGGTATTTTGACATTCATGAATTTGAGAACATTTTTGATTTTTATTTCCATCAAAAAAAGTTTCAGGCTGCACGAGATGTGTTGAAGCTAGCATTCAGATTGCATCCGAAAGCTCCAGCTTTGCAATTGAAGCAGGCTCAGATCCATATCGAAAGAAGAGAGGCCACACTGGCATTGGAATTACTGAACCATTTAGAACCTATGGATCAGTTCAATGAACAACTGCATATGGTGAAAGGCTCAGCCTACTTACTTCTCGATAAAATTGATCTGGCCAAGGAGAGCTATCAACACGCAATGGAATTGAGTGAAGATCCCGATGACTGGATTTTACATATTGTATATGCTTTTCAGAAGTTGGGTGAGTTCGAAATTGCTATTGAATTCCTGATCAGGTCGATAGATGACAATCCCCACTACGAAGACCTGTATTGGGAACTGGCAGTTTGCTATGAACAAGCTGGTAAAGATCCTGAAGCCATTCAAACTTACATGAAGTTTCTTGACATCGATCCTTTCTCAGAAGCAGCCTGGTTTAACCTGGGAATATTGCTGAACCAGGCCGAAGAATTTGATAAAGCCATCGAAGCCTTTGACTTTGTTCTTGCAATAGCTCCCGATTTTCACACGTCAATATTCAACAAGGGAAATGCACTGGCGAATGCCGGTAAACATCAGGAAGCCATTCAAGCCTATTCAGAGTACATTCTGGAAAATGACAACCATGCCCAAGCATTTTACTATATCGGAGAAAGCTACGAGAAACTGAATAACACTCAGATGGCATTTCAGTATTACCGGAAAGCCAGGGCTTTAGATCCCAATTACTCTGAACCCTGGTATGGACAAGCCAGCATTATGTTTAAACAGAATAACCTGTACGAAGCCGTGCATTTTATTCGAAAGGCCTTGAGTCTGAGCCAATCTAATCCCGACTTCCTATTGCTAGCCGGACAAATATTTTTCAAGGTTGAGTATTATGATGAAGCATTGGCAACCATTGAGAAGCTGTTGACCGAGTATCCTGATGAAGAAGACGCGATCCAGCTAATGGCTAAATTAAAGGAAATTGAAAATGAGAAATCCTAAGATAATCCAGTTCGTTAATCTTTTTTTGAAAGGTATGGGTATGGGTGCTGCCAATATCATACCAGGTGTTAGTGGTGGAACCATTGCACTCATTACTGGAATATTTGAGACCTTGATAAACTCTCTGAAATCATTTGATCTGAAAGCCATTACCCTATTTTTTACGGGCAAATGGAAATCCTTTGCAAAGCACATCAACCTGGCTTTTCTGATCCCCGTTTTCGCTGGCATCCTAATCTCTATTTACAGCCTGGCCCGTCTCCTCGATACACTTTTCGTACTGTACCCTGTTCTGGTTTGGGCCTTCTTTTTTGGCTTGATCATGGCCTCAGTCTATTTCGTTGGTAAAACCGTTAGAAAGATCACTTTACCAACCATCACTTCATTTCTCATCGGAACCGGAATTGCCGTGGCCATTGCACTGCTTAAGCCTGCTCAGGCGAACGATCAATTGTACTACCTGTTCATTTGCGGAATAGTGGCCGTTTGCAGTATGATATTACCAGGATTGTCAGGTTCATTTGTGCTGATACTAATGGGAAATTATCAATTAGTAATGCTGGATGCCGTGAAAGATTTCGATATGACAATTCTACTACCGGTCGTTGTTGGGGCTGTAGTGGGTCTGCTGGCATTTTCTCACCTCCTTTCCTGGATATTTAAGCGGTATAAAGATCAGACGATTGCCTTGCTTACAGGATTCATGCTGGGATCTTTAATGATACTATGGCCCTGGAAAGATTCATTATATAAACTGGCAGCCAACGGCGAATTCATTCTCGATCGTTCAGGAGATAAAATATTGGAAGGATTTGCATACTATCTGCCTGAAATGGGCGACCTCAATACCTACCTGGCCATCGCTTCAATTTTGATTGGTGCCCTACTAATTATTGCTCTCGAGATTATTGCCAAGAAGACCAGCAATAATGAAAACAACTAAACAATACGGCATCATTGGCTACCCACTCAGCCATTCGTTTTCTCCACAGTATTTCACCGACAAATTCAACCGGGAGGGCATTTCAGATTGCTTTTATAAAACCTTTGAACTGAAGTCAATTGATGAACTGCCAAGTCTACTTGCCCAGGAAAATGATTTGATGGGGATTAACGTAACAATACCCTATAAAGAACATATTATTCCATTTCTAGATCAATTATCACCTGAAGCAGCTGCAATTGGTGCAGTGAATACGGTGCTTGTTCAGCGATCATCTAAACGAATTCGTTTGATTGGAGACAACACCGATTGGATTGGTTTTCAACAGAGTCTCCTCCCATTGATTCAGGACAAACGTCCTCGCGCTCTAGTTTTGGGCACTGGAGGATCATCGAAAGCAGTTCAATTTGTATTACATCGTTTGGGTATTTCCTACCGGATGGTATCACGACAGAAAGGAAGTGACGTGATGACCTATGATGAGTTGGCTAATGAAGGTCTAACTTTTTATCCACTGATTATCAATACCACTCCTTTGGGAATGTACCCCAAAATCGAGGAATTACCTGCGCTACCATATAACCAATTAACACGGAGGCATATCTTATACGATCTGATCTACAATCCTGCTGAAACACGCTTTCTAAAGCATGGTGCCGAAGCAGGTGCTCTGATTCAAAACGGTCTTGATATGCTGATTCGACAAGCTGAAGCTGCCTGGCAGATTTGGCAAGCAATGAAATAGTCGAATTTGAGTCAGCTGGCTACTTTTCAATCTCCTTACGCCAGTATCGGGCCTTGGAAATCCCAGTCACATCCCCACTCCCATCAAATGCCAATCCAAAATAGTTTGGTTTTTGACTGAAGAGTTCTTGCTGTTTATATACAGCTCGAGATACATTGACCAGGGTATAGTTGATTAAATCTTTTTGTTCTTTCACATAGAAAAAGTCTGAATTTGACTCCATATCTCCATAACTCACCCGTCCAGATTCATAGGTATATTTCGGTCTGCGGAAATCATGTATCATCTCTTTTCTCAAATCGCACTTTATACCAACTTGATATTCGGCATCATCATGATTAATAACCAGACAAATGCCATTGTCATCTTCATCAGACATCTTCAATTCAATCAGATCAACGAGGGTTTTGGGGTGTATTCCCTTATGATGAGGGTACAATATAGTGGCGAAGGCAACGGTCTGTCCGAGTTCAAAGAACTGGCCCGAGTACTCAGATATCAACAACTCTTGCTGCCAATATCTCGAAACTTTCTCCGTTTTGTAAAAACGATAGTGCGGTCTTGGGAAATGGATCAAAAGCCGTTGGTCAGACGATACATCCAGATTCCTTAGGGAGTCATACCCTGTATCATACCAATTTTCACCTTGATCAAATATCTTGCGGGTAAACCACAGATTGGCTCCCGTTAGAAAAGTCTCTTGTGTTGCTTTAACAATGTCAACAACAACAAAACAATTAGGTTCTTTCAACCAAATCACCACACGATCAGACTCATAGCCCAAATTCTTATCAATGATTCGTGTTCGCGAATAGTCAAAATCACTAAAGGTTAGAAAGTCTATTCGCTGGGTTTGTACCGCTTTATAGGCACCCGAATTTCGAAGAAAATCCATGACTCCCTGCCCTGGGATGGCCGGATGATCAGTGAGAGAATATCTGAATTCTCCCTCTTTCTGTCCGAAGAATATTTTTTCTGGCCGCACGCACATACGATTATGGAAATAGTCTTGTCGATAGGCACCATACGGACCAGACGGCATGAAGTCGCGATAACCACCATCATGAAGTAAAATGGCTCCTTGATTCATCAGTAATGGAATACTGTTTTCGTCTGCATGTCCGTGGGTCATCTTCTCTTCCTCCACAACAATGCCATCGCGCAAGAAGTATCTCGACAGATACCCTGCTTCACCTTCGTCTTTATAATTGATTAGCAAATATGAATCTGCTGGTTCCCATCCTGAGCGCATCACCACTTTTTTCCCCACAACGTCATCCATAACCTCCATACTTTGTGAGCTTGGCATAATTCCAGCTAAGTCGTGATCACCAAGTAAATAGCAATCTAATAATATGTAGGCCAATCCAATTCCTTGTACCTGATCCCATTTGATATATTTTTCTGCCAACCTATTTGCCACCCACTTGTGTTGGGCTGATTGATATAC
>CAYUGX010000222.1:0-8461 GCA_964444375.1 uncultured Porphyromonadaceae bacterium
AGAAGATGCAGCCATCAGTTTTCCAGCAGATAAATAGAATAAGTATGGGACCAGCTCTTCTTTAGGTTGCTCCCTCCAAATTAATCAATATAAAAAAGTCATGACCTCTACCCTCTTAATCGCCCTGGCCCCGGTTTTTATCATCCTTTTTTACGTGTATTTTCGTGACAAGTACGAGAAGGAACCACTGGGATTATTGATTAAAGCACTGATCGGTGGAATTATTATCACCATCCCGATCTATTTCATTGAGATAGGACTATCCAACTTCGGCGCTGCGAAATGGGATTCTTCGAGTTTGGTATTGTGGTCAGCCTTTGTCGTTGCTGCCGGTACCGAAGAAGTATTTAAGTTCATTGCGCTGTTTATCCTTATCTGGGCCAATAGAAATTTCAATGAACGCTTCGATGGCATCGTGTATGCAGTTTTCGTTTCCCTTGGCTTTGCCTTGGTTGAAAACGTACTGTATGTGGTTCAAGGAGGTATTGAAGTGGGTTGGATGCGTGCAATAACAGCTGTTCCTGCTCATGCTCTTTTTGGGGTTACCATGGGATATTATTTTGGTTTGGCCCGTTTCGCAAAAGATGGTATGCGCAGCTCCCATCTAATCAGGGCTCTGCTTTGGCCCATTATTCTGCATGGGTTTTACGACTATATCTTGATGTCAGAAATACCCCTGCTGTTGCTGGGCTTTATCCCTTTTATCATCTATTTGTGGATTCAAGGATTTAAAAAAATGAAAAAACTTTCTGATGCTTCGCGGTTTAAAACTTCATGAATTTTAAATTAACATCAGACTTTTCTCCTACCGGAGATCAACCTGAAGCCATAAGACAATTGGCTGATGGGATCAGGCAAGATGTACCCTATCAAACTCTGCTGGGTGTTACGGGTTCAGGCAAGACTTTTACCATTGCTAATGTAATCCAAGAAGTCCAGCGACCTACGCTTGTTTTGAGTCATAATAAAACCCTGGCAGCCCAGCTATATGGTGAATTCAAAACCTTCTTCCCTGAAAATGCGGTTGAATATTTCGTGTCATACTACGATTATTACCAGCCTGAGGCCTATCTACCCGTTACAGACACTTACATTGAAAAAGATTTATCGATCAATGACGAGATCGAAAAACTCCGGCTCAGCGCCAGCTCTGCACTGTTATCAGGCCGGAGAGATGTCATAGTGGTCTCCTCTGTCAGTTGTATTTATGGGATTGGTAACCCAGATGATTTTCACGCCAATACCATCCACATCCAGAAAGGAGATGCCCTCCCCCGCAATACGTTTTTACGGATGTTAGTTGATAGCCTGTATTCGCGCAATGAAGTTGAATTTAATCATGGACAATTCAGGGTTCGTGGTGATACAGTAGATATTCACATGTCATTTGGTGATGTTGCCTACCGGATGATCTTTTGGGGCGATGAAATAGAAGAAATTGAGACCTTCAATCCCTTGACTGGTAAAGTTTTTGACCATCCTGATTACGTAACCATTTATCCGGCTAACATTTTTGTAACAACGAAAGAGCGGATAAAAACGGCCATACATCAAATACAAGATGATCTGGTGGGACAAGTCGAGTATTTTCACGACATAGCGAAACATCAGGAAGCAAAACGGCTGGAGGAACGGGTTAATTTTGACCTTGAGATGATACGGGAATTGGGTCATTGCAGCGGGATTGAAAACTATTCACGGTATTTTGATGGTCGTGATCCAGGAACAAGACCATTCTGTTTGCTTGACTATTTTCCTGAGGATTTCCTAACCATTGTAGATGAAAGTCATGTAACCATACCTCAGATCAGGGCCATGTATGGTGGGGATCGATCGAGAAAACACAACCTGGTTGAATTTGGATTCAGGCTTCCGGCCGCCCTGGATAACCGACCACTGAAATTTGATGAATGGGAAGGGATCACGGGTCAGACCATATTCATGTCAGCTACCCCGGCCAATTATGAATTGGAGAAATCGGAGGGAATTGTGGCCGATCAGGTTATAAGACCTACCGGTTTATTGGATCCACCTATACAGGTTCGCCCGAGCGCCCACCAAATTGATGATCTGGTGAATGAAATTCAAGTGAGAACCGAACAAAAAGAAAAAGTCTTGGTGACCACTCTTACTAAACGAATGGCAGAGGAACTGACCAAATATCTCGCCAGAATAAATATTGCCTGCCGCTATATTCACTCAGATGTGGATACCCTTGAACGGGTTGAAATCATGGATGGTCTTCGTGGTGATCTGTTTGATGTGCTGGTTGGGGTGAATCTTCTTCGGGAAGGACTTGATCTACCTGAGGTGTCTTTGGTTGCCATCCTGGATGCAGACAAAGAAGGATTTTTACGATCTGAAGTATCGTTGACACAAACGGCGGGTCGAGCAGCCCGTAACCTGAATGGTTTGGTGATTATGTATGCCGATAGGATTACCGGAAGTATGCAGCGGACGATGGATGAAACGAATCGCCGACGGGAAAAACAACTTATATACAATGAAGAAAATAATATCACTCCCCAACAGATTATAAAGGCAAGCAAGTCAGTCATGGGCGAAATCGCTACCCGTGCAGGTAAAAAGGCGTATGTTGAACCCGCACAACCAATTTTGGCTGCCGATCCGGTGGTTAAATACATGGATAGTGAGGCTTTGAAGAAACTAATTGACGAAACCAAAACCCAAATGAAAAAGGCAGCTGCCGACCTCGATTTCATTGAAGCCGCCCGATTGCGGGATGAAATGTACGCCCTGGAGAAGAAGTTGAAGTCAACCCCATAACAAAAGAGCCAGCTTGCAGCTGGCTCTTTTGTTATGGGGTTGATCTATTTTATCCTAAATAGGTTTTCAACAATTTCGATCGAGAGGTATGTCGCAAACGACGGATGGCTTTTTCTTTTATCTGTCGAACTCGCTCACGGGTCAATCCGAACTTTTCTCCAATTTCTTCGAGTGTCATTTCCTGACAGCCAATTCCGAAAAATAGTTTGATAATATCACGTTCGCGTTCAGTCAATGTCGAAAGTACCCGGTCGATCTCGCGACTTAGCGATTCATTCATCAACTCTTTATCGGCATTCGGTGAATCGTCATTGATAAGAACATCCAACAGCGAATTGGCTTCACCCTCAACAAAAGGAGCATCCACTGAGATATGTCTTCCAGAGACCCTAAGTGTATCAGCTACTTTATCAGCGGGTAATTCGAGTTCAGTAGCCAGTTCGTCGGCCGACGGTTTACGCTCGTGCTGCTGCTCAAAACGTGAATACGCTTTATTAATTTTGTTCAGTGAGCCAACCTGGTTGAGTGGCAAACGAACAATTCTCGATTGTTCGGCCAGGGCCTGCAAAATTGACTGACGAATCCACCATACAGCATAAGAAATGAATTTGAAACCCCTTGTTTCATCAAATTTCTCAGCGGCTTTGATCAGTCCCAGATTTCCTTCATTAATTAAATCCGGCAGGGATAAACCCTGATTCTGATACTGCTTGGCCACAGAAACAACAAAACGAAGGTTTGCCTTGGTCAGTTTTTCCAAAGCAATCTGGTCACCCTTCTTGATTCGTTGGGCTAATTCTACTTCTTCTTCTACGGTGATGAGTTCTTCCTTACCAATTTCCTGCAAATACTTGTCAAGAGATGCGCTTTCTCGGTTGGTAATGGATTTGGTGATCTTTAGCTGCCTCATATGCTTTCTGCTTCCGAAAAAATTTGTGCAAAGTTAGACGTTTAACGCATGTCAGCAAAGATTTGTTTCGCTTTCACGCCAGAAAAAGCACAAAAGTATAAAAAAAACCCGGAACAAAACTGATCCGGGCCCCTTTTCGGTCTGATATACACTATTTTCTGATCACATAGTAATCATAGTCCCCATTGGGTTTAATTCCTTCTATCAGGATCCCTCCTTCTTCAAGACCTTCTATGATACGACGAACATCTTGTACATTCTTCACTTTTGCTTTCAAAATGTGGGTAATCACGAATCCATTATTCACGCCGGCCTTTTTTAATACACCGTCTCTGAGCTTGTTCACCTGAACGCCGTGATCCATATCCATACGTTCAAGATCGTCTTCTTCAAGGGTTTTCAAATCGGCACCCAACCAGGCCCAGAATTCTGATGAAGAAACTGTGATGGCATTTGAATCGTGATCATTTAATGTGATACTAAAAGCCCTGTCATTGCCATTTCTGTCAATCAGAACATCAACTTCATCACCGGGACTGAATTTCATAACCTGCTCTTGCAATTCAGATGCTGTGGTGACAGTTTTTCCATTGATCTTCTGGATCACGTCTCCTACTTTCAGTCCTGCCTTATTAGCACCACCATCGCGCGTAAGGTCACTGACATAAATTCCCTGGCTAACTTTCAATTTTTCATCTTCAACCAGTTTAGGGGTTACATCCCTAATGGTTACCCCCAATGCAGCCCGCTTGACTTTACCGTACTCCATCAGATCATCAACAACTTTCTTTGCAATGATAGAAGGTATGGCAAAAGAATACCCTGCATAGGCACCCGTCTGTGATGCAATGGCCGTGTTTATACCGACGAGCTCACCCCTTAGATTGACTAATGCTCCTCCACTATTCCCTTGATTCACTGCTGCATCAGTCTGAATAAAAGACTCTACTGCATTCGGATTGCGTTGTTCACGTACGCGTCCATACCGGTCTCGGGTATAGCTTTTCCCAATCAACTCAATATCCCTGGCTTTAGCACTTACAATTCCCGCGGTTACAGTCGAGTATAAATTCCATGGATTACCTACGGCCAGCACCCAATCACCGATCATGAGTTCGTCAGAATCTCCAAATGTCAAATACGGTACGTTCTTTTCATCGATTTTAATCACAGCTACATCGGTATTGGGATCTGTCCCAACCAGTGTCGCATCCAAGACCTGACCATTATTCATTTTGATCTTGATCTCATCTGCATCTTTCACCACGTGATTGTTGGTTACAATATATCCCTCAGGAGAAATAATAACTCCTGAACCATATCCCTCTCTTGGAACCATTTGTTTCTCACTCGGCTCTCTGAAAAAGTAGTCAAACGGATTACTGTACCGGTATTGCTCCATGAACTTGGTGGAGGTAACGTGTACGACCGCATTGACTGAACGTTCTGCTGCCAGGCGAAAATCAGCGCTTTCTAACCCTCCTGCAGGTAATCCGGTGAAATGAACCTGCGGTTCAGCAGCTTCCTGAACAATTTTCACTTCGGGTTTGACCAACAAACTGTAGGCTAAAACACCAATGATGCTTCCTGTAAAAGCAATCAACAGAATACCAACTAATTTCTTTATATTCATCACTCTGATATTTAATATTAACTTTGATTTACTATGCAGACAGGGATCAAATTTTATGCCTGTCTAGCAATAGAACGTTTGAAATTAAACAAGTGTTTCAATAAAACCAGAAACTTTAACACTACTTAAATTTGTGTCAGTTAATCTTTAACACACATTAACACAGACATGACAGAATTTCATTTTCAAAAATGGCAGGCAACAGGCAATGATTTTGTAATTGTCGACAACCGTGATCGCCAGATTAACAACTACTCACCACACATCGTCAAAAAGATCTGTGATCGGAAATTTGGTGTCGGTGCGGATGGTTTCATGATTTTAAAAACCAGCCGGGATTACGATTTCGAAATGAAGTATTTCAACGCCGACGGATTTGAGGCTGAGATGTGTGGAAACGGTGGCAGAAGTATCGTTGGTTTTGCCAGGGGATTGGGAATAATTTCTGACATCACGCATTTTGAAGCCATTGATGGTCTCCATGATGGAGTTGTTTTGGGTAACAATACCTACCGGATCCGCATGGTCGATGTTGAAGGAATTGAGGAAAATGAATACGGGTATTTCCTCAACACGGGTGTTCCGCACTTAGTCATCTTTACAGATCATCTTGAAGATTTTGATGTACATAATGAGGGACGTCAATTGCGTCATCATGGACTATTCGCCCCCCAAGGAACTAATGTGAATTACGTGCAAATTATAGATGGTGTCGTACATGTACGCACCTACGAGCGGGGAGTAGAAAATGAAACATTATCTTGTGGAACAGGCACCGTAGCCTCATGCATTGTTGCTTCGATGAAGTATCATTTAGCGAACCATCTTATAGCAAAAGTGCGCGGAGGTAGCTTACGCGTTTCCTTCAATCGTTCTACAGACGATTACTACTCGGATATTTTTCTTGAAGGTGAAGCAATGAAAGTATTTGAAGGACACATAAAAATATAGGACCCAAGACCGAAGACCCAAGACCGAAGACCGAAGACCGAAGACTGAAGACTGAAGACTGAAGACTGAAGACCAAAGATCCAAGACGTAAGACTTAAGAGAATACGAATGAAATAAGACTGAAGACACAAATAATCATTATGAAACGGAAATACATCCTTTTTATGTTACTTCTTCCGTTGGTGGCGGTTGCACAGACTACCAATGAAGACTTAACCAAACAATTGAACACAGTACTTAATCGGTTTGAGTCGCTGAATCACAGGTTGGATAAGCTAGAAAAGCAAATCGACGACATTACATGGATAAAAAAACTGGAAGGAGTTGCCATCGTCGATAAGATTTATCAGTATGGTCCACCTTTGGCCCATGAACCCAATCCCACCGGACAAGGTTACGGTAATCCAGTAAAATTTTGGAGTTATGTTTTTATTCCACGTCATCTCGACCTGGGTAAGAAACATCCTCTGATGGTTTTTCCTCACGGAGGTGTACATAGTGACTTTTCGACCTATTACACCCACATTGTCAGAGAATTACTGGCGCAGGGATATATTGTTGTTGCAGCCGAATACCGGGGTTCAACGGGTTATGGGGCTAGTCACTATCGTAAAATTGATTATGGTGGTCTTGAAGTAGACGATGTGGATGCTTCAAGACAGTATATGATCGACAATTACAGTTTTGTAGACAAAAATCGAGTGGGCATCATGGGTTGGAGTCACGGTGGCCTAATTACTTTAATGAATATTTTCGATCGTCCCCAGTATTACAAAGTGGCGTACGCAGGTGTCCCAGTTAGTGATTTGATTGCCCGAATGGGATATAAAGATCAAAACTACCGCGATTTGTATGAAGCGGATTATCATATTGGAAAATCGGCTGAAGCCAATGTGCAGGAATATAAGCGTCGTTCACCGGCCTGGAATGTGCATAAAATGAAAGACACACCTTTATTAATACACACCAACACCAACGATGCTGATGTCAATGTGTTAGAAGTTGAGCATCTGATCAAAGGACTAAAGGCTGAAGGGAAGAGTTTCTCCTACAAGATCTACCAGGACATTCCAGGTGGACATAGCTTTGATCGCATGGATACCCAAGTGGCTAAAAAAATCAGGCTTGAGATTTATGCCCATATGGGTCAGTACCTCAAGCCCAAAAAGATTCTAAAAACTGTTGCTGATATTGACGCCGCAGCCTACCGATAGACCAATGACTTAAGCATCAATATTGGCATAGGTGGCATTTTGTTCGATAAATTCGCGACGAGGTGCTACTTCATCTCCCATCAACATGGAAAAGGTGTGATCGGCGTTCACCGCATTCTGTATGGTCACCTGACGTAATGTTCGTACATCAGGATTCATTGTGGTATCCCATAATTGCTCAGCATTCATTTCACCCAGACCTTTGTAGCGCTGAATATGAACACCACCTTCTTTGCCTCCTGTCAATTCTTGGACAACACTATCACGCTCTGCATCTGACCAGCAATACCGTTCTTGTTTACCTTTTTTAACCAGATACAGTGGTGGTGTGGCAATATACAAGTACCCTTGCTCAATGATGGCTTTCATATACCTGAAGAAAAATGTCATGATCAGCGTTGCAATGTGAGAGCCATCGACATCAGCATCACACATTATAATTACCTTGTGGTAGCGAAGGCGATCGAGATTCACCTCTTTGCTGTCTTCTTCGGTACCAAAGGTCACACCAAGCGCTGTATAGATATTTTTGATTTCTTCATTTTCAAAGATCTTGTGTTGCATCGCTTTTTCGACATTCAGGATTTTACCACGCAGTGGCATAATTGCCTGAAAAGCCCTGTCTCTGCCCTGTTTGGCTGTTCCGCCCGCTGAATCTCCCTCTACGAGAAACACTTCACAATTCTCAGGATTGCGATCAGAACAGTCAGCCAACTTACCCGGTAAACCAGCACCTCCTAAAACCGTTTTACGCTGGACCAGTTCACGGGCTTTACGTGCCGCATGCCTGGCAGTGGCTGCCAAAATAACCTTACTGACAATGGTCTTTGCTTCTTTAGGATGTTCTTCGAGATAGTGCTTCAGCATCTCAGAAATGGCTTGATCTACCGATGCACTGACATCAGAGTTTCCCAGTTTGGTCTTGGTTTGCCCTTCGAACTGTGGTTCAGCAACTTTCACAGAAAC
>CAYUGX010000223.1:0-8430 GCA_964444375.1 uncultured Porphyromonadaceae bacterium
CGGGACAGAGATCCCAATCGTTCTTCTGATTTCCCTGGCCTTTCTAAGAAGCACTTCGAGTACAACACCATCGATGGGATTATTGCTTCCGTATAGTAAGGTCACTTCAACCGATGGAGATCGTTGTCCAAATCTGTCAATACGGCCTTCTCTTTGTTCAAGTCTGTTTGGATTCCAGGGGAGGTCATAATGTAAAATAGCGTTGAATCCTTCCTGCAGGTTGATTCCTTCACTCAGGCAGTCAGTTGCAACCAGCAATCTCCTTGCGGAGGTATTCATCAATTCTATTTTCTCTCTGCGTAATTCGTCATTCAGTTCACTTGTAATGACTTCGATATGCAGCGATTTGTAGTTCTTAGCTTTAAATTGCTCTTTGAATATTTCTCCAAGGTAATTTGCTGTCTGAATGTAACGGCAGTATATAATGGGATTAAATCCCCTATCGATATAATCTTTAATATGGGAAACAGCTTCAAGTGCCTTGCGATCTTTTTCAACTCCATATACCTGGCCCAATCGCTTTGCATAATCCAATAGGCGTTTCGATTCAGAATTATTTGTCGGGATTTTACCCAATACAGATAATGGAAGGTTGTCATCATTAGAAAAGTCGAGATCCATTACAGTATCAGCACCTTTGTCTATTTCATCAGCATCAGAGTCATCGAAATCTACAGCAAGACTTTTCTTAAGTGCCTTCTTTTCAAGCATAGATATACCGGCAGCAGGACTGCTCATCACTCCTCTTAGTAAAGCAAGCGCATCCCAGTAGCTATATCTTTGCTTCCTTCCATCTCCAATACTTGCAGCAACTATTTCACGGGCATAATTTAAAATTTCATTGAAAATATCACCATACTCTTTTCCAACCTCGTAATCTCTATCAGTGGAACTACGAGTTGGGAATTTGGTTTCCTCATCAAGCCATTTGATTACATCTCCTCTTCTTCTTTGAACAAAAGACTTTGCCAGTTCTTTTCTTTGAATTTCTGTTGAAGTGATGATATCGATTTTTTCAAATTCAGGCTTAATCAATCCTAATAGAGACTGGAATTCAGCTTGCTTTCCGGAATGAGGTGTGGCAGTAAGTAATAATAGATGTTGTTTATTTTTTTTTGAAATATCGTGAAGCAAATAATGACGAAGCTGCTGTGATTTGTTTGCACCGGCTGGTCTTGCGCAGGTGTGAGCCTCGTCAACAATAATCAATTCAGGGCAATGATCAATAAAAACTTGTCTTTTAGTACCTGTTTTTATATAGTCAATGGAAATAACCTGGAAGGGAAATGAACGGAAAACATTTTCATGAACCTTAATCTGTCGTTCCAGTGCAGTTGCCGTTCCAGAGCGAATGATTACTGCTTCGATGCCGAATTTACTCTTCAATTCATCCTGCCACTGGTCGCACAAATGCGGTAAACATACAATTGCAAAACGCTTTATTTCTCTCCGTTCATAGAGTTCTTTTGCTATTAACAATGCTTCGATCGTTTTACCAACACCCACATCATCTCCAATCAGCATCCTGACTGTCTCCTGTCTCAAAGCCATAATTAGAGGAACCATCTGGTATGCCCTTGGCCGGAATGAAAGTTTTCCCAAACATCTGAAAGGGCCAGATGCATTTCGGAATGAGATTCGGGTCGCATTGTAAAGCAGTTTGGCTGATGTAAAATCCCCCAGGCTCTCTCCAGATGGTTTTAAAAAATTATAGGATTGAGGGAGATCACTTTCACTCGCCAGAGGCTTGTAGATACCTGTTATCTCATCTTCTGACCCTCCTAATGGCTTTACAAGTAGTAGGTCCTCGTCTTCAGATGGAAGCACCATCCATGGGCGATCCCTCAAAATAACCAAACTACCTGGTTTGAAATCAAAATTCATTTAAAAGGATTTTATCGTGTTCTCTTGAATAAAAATAGCCAGATCATATTTATCTAATTTCCCTTCAGCGACCTCCAATAAAATAGGATATAACTTATCGTTGGAAGCATTCAGCGAAAACCCATTTATTTCTAAAAACGCATACATTACTAAAAGACCTGTTCTTTTATTGCCATCCATGAAAGGTTGGTTTTGAGAAATGTGAAAAAAATAGGCCGCAGCCATTGTGTAGATATTCGCATGTAAATATTTTCCATCATATGTTGCTTCAGGTTGAGCAATTGCAGATTCCAATAAGTTCAGATCTCGATATTCCTGTGTTCCCCCAAAGTCAAAGATTGCTTTCTTATGTAAATGAAGGACTTGATCTTTTGTTAAGAAGAAAATCTCTTTCATTTACTTAGATTTCTTAGGGTCTCATTATATTTAGACCTTGCCTCATCATATATTTGATCGATATTAATATCTTTCTTATTGGGCAACCTTACCTGCTTAAAAATGTCAGGCCTACTGGCAATTAATTCTTCCAATGAATCTTTATAGTACCATCCCAATACCTGATATTTTCCTGAATTTAATAATGCATTCCTTTTTTCTATATCCTCCTTTTTTATCACTGGATCATCATGAGGGGTGCCATCGCAGAAAATACAGATATTCGGCTTGTACATGAAATCAGGACGGACATACATATCCGGGATAATAGGCTGTGCCTCATCCGGGAGTTTTAGTCCTCTTTTGTAGAGGTATTTTAAAAACTGATCTTCGGTACTGCTGTTAGGATCTCTTGAGGCCTGGAGGGACTGGTATTGTTCATCATAGGAAGAGAATGATCTGGATGTAAGAATTTCAACATCTGAATCTTTCAACAATCTCAGCGATTCCCTTATATAATTACGGTTAATTGACTGATGATGGATCTGATTGTAATAACTTAAAAGATCATCATAAGATGCAGGAACCAACTCCTCCCTGGGAATTTCCATGCCATCCTTCATAAAAAGGAATTCGAATGCTTCATACATTACGGCTTTATATATCGAAGGATTATCCACCACCTGGGACAATACCCCAAGACTACCTTCAGAGGCCTCGTAGATCAATAAATTCGGGATATCACCTTCACCCATTATGGTTGCTCCAATTTCATTTGATTCAACCTGGAAGAAATTCTCAATAGACCTTTTGAGTGCATACATAAGGGTTATCACACCATCTCTCCCACCTTCCAAAGCAAGTGATTCAACAGGTTGGATGAACAGTGCATTCGCAGTTAGAGTGGTGAAGAGTTTGATTCTTCTTATATCATCATTGTTACCTTCCTCGGCCTCCTGTTTTTTGGTTTGCCAGTACCCGTTTTTCAGATTCAGTGCATACCCATTTTCAGGAGACGATCTCCATTTGTAGCTTATTTTTACGAGTCGTGCTGATGGAATGGAATGGATATGCAGCAGTTGCTCTTTCTCGACATTTACCACAGCTTCGGTAATACTATCAAAACCTCCCTCAACAGAAAAATAGGTTCTAATATCAAATCCTCTCCGGGTTCTTTCTTCCTCCTGACAGGTGATGCGTTGAAGTTCAAATGCTTTGGTCTCTGTCATGTTGACCAGGTCAGGATGTGTATACTTATCCATCCCTTCATTTAGTTCTTTATTAACCATAGGATCAACATTATAATTATATTGATCCTTCATCAAAATATAGCCTGTATATGGACTTATTTTAGCCTTTTCAAGTTTGGCTTCAGCTTCTGTCAACATTATTCGATCTATCCGATATTTTGCCCCATCGTGATAGATTATGTTTCTTGGGCCGAACTCATTTAGAGCAAGTGTTCTTGGTCGGGAAACAAAATCACCGGAACCTTCCTTATTCTCAAGGAATGAGCGAATAGGTAAGCGTGTAAAATTGTATCCTGGCAAGAATCCTTCTGAAGCAAGATACCTGAAAGGATAGAACTCGGATTGGCTGCCCTGGCTATTTCTGACACCTCCTTTTGAATCGTTTAAAAGCAATTCCATTTGTCTCTCAGCTTGCCTCCTGGAATTTTTAGCGTCTCTTATTTTTTCGTGGTTGTCAGCGTAGATTCTATTTTCAATTATATCATTTGCCGCTCTGAATTGCATAATAGCACTTCTGTAGAGCAACCTCCACCTTTCTAATGACTCATCAAATCGTAGGAGAAACTCATCTATAGACCTTTTCATCCAATCTTCGTTGAACCAGGCTGGCTTTCTCTGATTCAACTCATTTTTGAAATAAGTATCCTCGATTACTTTTCTGAAAGTTGTAAGCACCTGGATTTTTTGGTGCTCAGATAATTTAAGTGATTCCAGAACCTCTTCCTTCACCGGTAGATTTTCCAGGTCATCTTTATTGATAATATCTCCAAGAGAATTGTTAAGTCCAGCTATTGATTTCAGCGTTAGTATACTGGCATGAAGGTGGCTTTTTAAAAGTTCCTCATTGATCAGATCCATCCTTGGTGTTGAAACCTCACCTGATACCATTTTGGCAGGGTTCTTAAAATAGTGTCTATCGTGAGGACTGAAATTACTGCAGTAGGCCATTACCATTGCTGCTTGTCCTGATCTTCCTGCCCGTCCGCTTCTTTGGGCATAATTGGAAGGTGAGGGTGGAACATTTCGTAAATGGACGATGGATAAATCAGAAATATCGATACCCAATTCCATGGTTGGGGAGCAAAACAATGCACCTATTTTACCCTCCCTGAACTGTTTTTCCCTGTCTTTTCTGCTCTGAGAGTTGATCTGCCCTGTGTGCTCCCTTCCCTCCAATGGCTTTAATGAGCGGAAGTCTATCTTGTAAAATCGTTTGAAATATTCATTAACCTTTGGTGCCAATTGTCGATACGTACGCTGTTTTATCAAATCCGGGGAAATCGTTTTTCCATCTCCCTCTTTCCAGATAATATTATCAACCCGTAACTGATAAACAGAGATGTCTTCACCAGCTTCTGACTTCACAGGCTTTCTGATAAGCCAACCTGCATCGACAAGAAAATCCAATAGATTATAAGTGAAACTATTGTACACATCTTTACCTTTTAAGTCGATGCCAAAATCTTTTGAAGTTCTTTTTATATATCGTCCAAATACACTCTGGTAACTACCACTTTCTGTATAAAAGCTGATTGCTGAACGGGCAAGTTTTTCGATTCTGAGATGTGAAGGCAATTCAATCTTATCAGAATCATCAAGCGTCCATGGATCACGGAGTTTCTCTCTGATTTTATTTGTATTCTGATTAATCAATGATGGTTCAAGCATCGTATAATGCAGGGCATAGGATTTTCTAAAAAAGTCAAAGATCTGGTGCAGAAACCCTTTCCGTTCTTCGGCATTCATTGCACTGAGAAGATCCTGTTCATTCCAGAGTGAATTGTCATTGACAGATTCTTCAAGGTGTTTGTAATCTATATTTAATAATGCACATTGCTCCAAGTTAGGCAGCACAACCCTCCAGCTTCTTCTTAAATCATGAAGCAAACGATAGGTGATAAAATCTTTAAAAGTATCCTCATTCTCTTTCTTTGGTCCGGGGAATTTGGCCGGGTTTTTTGCATACTCTTCCTGCGGTATGTTCAGTGCTTCAAATATCTTGTCAGCAACATCAGAATAATCGAGAGAGGAATGTGAATTCAAAGCATTGCTTATTGCTGCCCTTAATTGTCCAACCTTAACAAAATCGTTAAAATGACCTGACTGCAGGGATGCATCCTGCCGGTTATCAGTAAAGCTTAATAACTTTTGTTTTTCGGGAGTTTCATTGAACTCCTGAAGCTGAGTGATTGCTTCAAAGGAAAGGACTGTAGTGGCTGTGCTTCGGCCTTCACCCCCTATTTTAATGATCTTTGTATACTCTGCTGTTCTTGCATCAAAAATACTTCCCGATGTTGGATCAATAAGCAGTGGTTGAGCAATAAACCACCCTTCAAACTTTAATTTTTCCTGGAAAGAAAAGTTACCCTCCTTATCAAAGTATATTTTTTTAGGTATTCGATTCAGATTATTTTTCTTTAGTGATTGGGTTCCATCTTTTCGGGCAGGATTAAACCAGGTTTCTGGGAGATCCATAAGATCTCTTTCCTCATCCCAAATAGGTTCTTCGTCTTCCTTATGCTGAATGAAAATATATCCTGCAGAAGATTGCTCCTCTTCTTCATAAACGTCATTGAGGTTATAAAACTCTCTTGGCAGAATTTTACTGTCATTCTCATTTATATTCACACAATACATCTCATGACCTGAAGCACGACTGAAAACCAAAGGGAATATATAGGTGTCTTCATTTTCTGCATACAATCCTGCATCCATAAAAAGTTGCCTTTCTACCTGATTACCAAGAGTTGCATAAACTGAACCAGTTTGCGCAATGAATTGATGTATCCTGTATGGGAGATAGTTTTTCCTTTGATCCTTTTCTTTGTGTGAATTGAGTTTGTTTGCCCAATCAAGAAGCTCAAGAATGTGCTTCTCACAATCTTCGGTTGCTATTCCACAATACTCAGACAATTTTCTACTTATATCTGGTATAGACAGCGGTTTCCTCCTCACCATAATTCCTTCTTTACTTTCAAGGGCAATATTTTCCTCCAACCAATTCGCAGTCTGATGATACTCAAATTGTGTAAAGGACCAGGATTGATCAATTTCAGTCTGAACTGCCTGGGCAACTTCAACAGGAGATATTTCAATTTCTTCTCCAATACTACGAATCAGAGATTCATTAATGATTTGATTTTCTTTAATATCAGATCCAAATATCAGGGAACCAATCTTGGCCACCTCTTTTTTCTGTTCTAATAAGGTTGCGGTCTCAGAAGAGATCATGGTTGCTGAAGTCCCAATACATGCAATCCCGCTTTTTGCGTTAGCCTTGATCCTTCTGATTAAAATAGACACATCAGATCCCTGGCGTCCACGATAAGTATGTAACTCGTCAAATACCAGGAACCGAATATTCTCAAGAATAGCATTCCTTATTTCAACATCCTTACCTCCCCTTGTCATGATTAACTCCAACATCATATAGTTGGTAAGCAGAATATGAGGGGGATTCTTTCTTATCGCTTCACGGGTCTCTTCATCCTCCTGTCCAGTATACTGTGCATATTTTATTGGGAATATATCTCCAACGATTTCTTTGAGGTCCTTTATTTGTTCATCAAGTGTTCTATTATGCTCTTCAATGGTTACTCCTCCAGGCAGTTCAGATCTAAGAAAATTGCGCTCATATTTCTTTATTTCCTCATTCTGTGAGTTAATTAGGGCATTCATTGGATAAACGATGACAGATATATTCTTGCCCCTCACTGCTTCCTGGTTATTTAAGATATGGCTAAAAATAGTAGCCATATAGGTCAATGATTTCCCTGATCCGGTCCCAGAAGTAACTATGAATTCATTTCTAGTGGCTCCCAATCTTATCGCCTCTTCTTGATGCTTATATAATTCATAACCAACGAAGATTTTTTGTAAATCAGAATGCAACACCTTTTCATCTGTAAGGAGTTTTAAGGCATTCCCTTTCTGATAGGTTGGATTAAACTGAACCAATGGATCTGGCCATAGCTTTTTATTTTGTATCTCCTCATCTACAAATTGACTAATTCCGGGATCTTTGATGTTTAAAAAACTAGTGATATAGTTTCTGTAATTTTCAATTAGTCTGTTGTGATATTTAAGAATATTCATAGCTGGGTGCTTGGTTGGTGCATATCTACTTATTGCTGATAATTAATTCTTTTATATCCACATTTAATATTTTGGCTATTTGGTAGAGGACCTCAAGAGAGGGTTGTCTTCGGTTCTGACAGTAACTGTTGACCATGTTAAAACTTTTGTTGAGCTTTTCGGCCAGCCAGACCTGTTTGATTCCTCTTTCATCAAGCACTTCCTTGATTCGGTTCATAGTTGAAGATTTATGAAGCAATGAAGTTACAGAAAATATCTCATGAACTGAGATATGATTTCTCAACCAATAGAATTGTTAAAAAATGTAACTTACTTAATTATAAAAATTGCACCCTTTAGATGAAAAAGAACAATCAAGCCATCCAATATTCGGCTTCCGACCTGGTAAATTATTTGGGATGTAAACACTTGACTGAATTAGACAGGCATACTGCTCTTGGAAATATTGAACCTCCGGAATGGTTTAATCCCACCTTAGCATTACTTCAGCAAAAAGGACTGGAGCATGAACAAGCATATGTGGACCATTTGAAATCACACGGATTGGATGTTTGCGAATTAGATGGCCATTCTACTTCGACAACTACCGAAGCCATGAAAAAGGGTTTTGACATTATAACCCAAGCAAGATTCGAAAAAGATGGGTGGGTGGGAATAGCAGATATTCTTAGGAAAATGCCAGGAGAAAGCAACCTTGGAGATTGGTACTATGAGGTAGAAGATACAAAGCTTGCAAGGGAAACAAAAGCTGGAACGATTCTTCAGCTTTGTCTCTATTCAGAATTGCTAGGAGATCAGCAAGGGTTTATTCCGGAAAATATGTTCG
>CAYUGX010000224.1:0-8385 GCA_964444375.1 uncultured Porphyromonadaceae bacterium
TGCAGGCTTCCCCGCTTCCCCCCATCAACTTCCCCGCTGAATAAAACGAAACCCGCTGCGCACTCTCTGCTGTTTCACGAGTGATCAACGGGTATTTTCCCAGCAACCGAGATCGAAGCGTATCCACCCGCCAGGCAATCTCACTCAGCAACTTACCCGCCCGAACCGAAGGCCTCTTCACCCCCAACGAATCCGCAATCGCAAAAAACAAATCTTTGTAATACGCATTAAAGCCAACAAGGCAATACCTATCCACCTCCTTGGAGTCTTGACTCGCACGATTGTCATTCCCGCGTAGGCGGGGACCCGCAGGCATTTTTCTCAACCCCCCCATCAATCCAACCATCACCTCACATACATCTCGCACATCCACATAGCCCGTACCCCCTTTGGTATAGAACTTCAAGCCCTCCGCTACCTTGGTTACTAACATCGAACTCCCCTTATCCCAAAAACCGGGTCCCAGAATTATTCCTGGATTCACGATAGCAGCCTTCAATCCCTTGGCAATGGCTTCATGCACGATTTTCTCAGATTCAAATTTAGACACCGAATACCCCGAATGTGACCGCTTCGGATCTCGCGGTGTATCCTCATCCACCAAAAACTCAGCATCCGTACCCGGCGCATCTCCCAACGCCGAAGTACTCGACACATGCACAAGCGTTACTTTAGAGCTGTCATCCCCATGTAAATGGGAACCTCCCGAAATCGTTTGAATAGCCTCTACCAAATTCTTCGTCCCTACCACATTATTTTCAATCAACTTCTTTCTCTCCGCCGGATCAAACGAAACAATCGCTGCACAATGGTAGACCTGGTCGACGCCATCCAGTGCTTTGATCAGTGATTCTTTATCAAGGATGTCGGCCGTTCTCCATTCAATTCGGTCAAATAAGGTCTCGTCAGCAAGGGGATAGTAGGAGAAGACTTTGCGGACTTGCTCGAGGTTGGAGGTGGAGCGTTTGAGGGCGATAATGCGGGGGGATAAATGGTGGATTGGTGAATTGGTGGATTGGGGTGAAGCCTGGTGACTGTACCTGGAGGCCCCCGGTTTCTCGGGCCCCGACAAGTCGGGATGTCCGCTTCGCGTCCAGATGACGCTGGTGGGCGAACTGACTAGGTGATAGAGGAGGTGAGCACCAACGAGGCCGGTTGCGCCGGTTACAAGTATTGTGGGTGTGTTGTTGGGTTGTTCTGTTGTCATGTTAGCCGGTTGTCCAGTTTTGCTTGTGGCTTGTCACCTGCGGCTTGCTGCTTCAAATATCTCTTTCAAAACCACATCATTACCCGCCCGGTAATCATCAATCGTATTTCGAACATCCACATCCGGAAAAATCGAAGCCGGATCGCCGTCGGTGACAGTGAAGTATTTCACCGACCAGGTGAAACGCAGGCCTGAGTTTGTCAGTCGGTCATTTTTGACTTCTCCAAAATGATTGGGTTTACCCCCAGTGGGTTCACCTACCAGGATGGCCTCGGTTTCGTTTCGTAGGTCCATGGCGTTGAGGACAGCGCTGGAAAAAGTACGGCGACCAATGATCACGTAGAGCTTCCCTTTTTTATTCAACCCGGGCCGGTCTTTGATGGCTTTGAGCATGGGGGCAAATATGGCACTGTTTCCACCACCATTGGCCCGCAGATCGATAATGAGTTTGGGTTGATCCATCTGATCAAGCTGGGTCATGATGTCTTTCACAAACTGGTTGAATGCATAATTCCGGTCTTCTCGACATGTTTTGTACGATACATATACCGCATTCTGCTCCTCAAGTGTTTTGAACCAGTAGATCTTGGTTGCGTTTTCGTTGGCCAGCATTGGTTTACGGGGTTGCACCATAGCCAGATTGTTTCTGAACATTCCCATTTGGGCCATTGATACGGGCTTTAACTCAAGACTGTGCTCTGTTCCATCAGTTGCTTTGAATACAAAGGTCCCTCCTGATTTGCTTTTTGTGATACCTAAGCCAAAGAGTGCCTCGGCATGCGTTAAATAATTGGGAATATGAAGCTTCAACTGAGCGTCATTCTCATGAGGAATCATGCTTTTTATTCGCTTAATTACATCAGCAGCCGGCAGGCCATCAATACTAACCAGACTGCCCCCCAGAAGGGTTCGATTGTCACGGTGTATCCAAATGACTTTCAATCCATCGGCGAACCAGTAAAAACTATAAGGATAGAGATGTTGCGCCCGGTAACTGATCCCCGTATGGCTATCCCCAATCGAGGCAGCAATGCGACACAATTCAACGGTAATCTCCTCAGGGCTTTTATCCGGCAGGGAAGAAACCAAAGCATCGCAGGCTGCATTAAAATCAGCTTTGGAAATCACCGTAAACGGGTTTTTATGTTTTTCAGTAATTGTTTTTTGGTACTGCTGGATGTCGGTGGTCCATTGGTCGGTGGTCAGGGGATTTTGGGCGAAGGTGGATGTTGCGACCAATAGTAGGGGGATGATGAAGTTCTTCATTGGAATAAATTGCTAGGTTGAAGCGGTTCCCCAATCAAGTTGGGCCCCGACAAGTCGGGATGTCCGCTTCGCGTCCAGATGACAATGGTTCTTTAATGTGACTCTTGGTGATCTTACTCTTTATCTTAATCTTTTACTTAATTCTAACTTTTACTCTTACGTTTTAGTAACCCGGGTATAAACCGAGGTACGTTTTGTTTGTAAGCCTGGTACCCGGGATACTTCCCCGCCGAGATGCTCTCGCTAAAATTGCTGCTACCCCAAAACAGAAGTACCAGCAAGATGGCACCCATAATTGACCAGTTTAGCCATTGGCCAGTTGCCAGTACGCTGAAGAAATAAAAAACGATCCAGATGGCTTGCTCTGAGGCATAATTAGGGTGACGCACTTTACCCCAAAGACCGGTTGAGACGAAGCCCTTACTGTAAGGTTCTGGTATGTCACTTCCCTCCCGGATGTGCTTTTGCTTGGTCTTGTGGAAATTCCATTGTTGTTGATCGGCCAGTGTTTCGGTGATCAAAAAGAGCAGGATGAGAGCGGTAACCAGACCGTCTGTCCAGGTGAGTGGGGATCCATTCATGCTTCGAAGGGCCGGTAAAGTGATTAACAGGATTAATCCCATCTGGTATAGAGATATAAATAATAAGTTGAAAATCATCCATTTCCATCGGGCTTTGAACTCGGGCTTCTTTTGCAAAACAGCCCACCGGTAATCTTCTTCTCCACTCCAGAATTTGATTGAATAACCGCCCCGGCGTGAGAAATTATACGTGAGTCGAATCCCCCATAGGGTGACCAGTATTGACATCAATACTATTCTGGGTTCGAAACTCGATTGAACCGCAATGATCCAGGTGTAGGCTATCGGCAAGATACTCCACAGTTTATCTACCTGACTGTAGTTTTTGGCAAAAGTGCTAACCAGAAAACACAGCACGGCCGAAACCAGATAAATTGCAATCAAATCATACAAGGCCGCCTGCTGCAAGGCAGTGAGCGGATCATCAAATCGAAAAGCCACAAAAGGAATTGCAATAATCGTAATCAGGAGAAAGACAACGGTTTTCCACATAGCGAATCAAATTTAGGGAAACGCAATTTAGAAAAATGGTTGGTAGAATTCAACAGGGCATCTTGCTAGGTCGAAGGGGTTCCCGCCTGCGCGGGAATGACGACGGATCGTGTTAGACACATCAGCGAATGGGCCACCAGGTTGGCGGCCATTAATCTTAAAATTAATTTTTGCCTTAATCCTATGTCTTACTCTTATGTTTTAACATTCCCTCCTTGGGCAGTGTGGCAGGCAAAACTCTACTTCCGGGTCTTCATAGGATGCTTCGACGCAATTATCCGGATCGCAGCAGGTGTGGCAAACGCGTTTGAAAGCTGTGAAGTTTTGAAGTTTAATATCGGGTGTCCAGAATCCTTTTTTGACTGGCTCCTGACGAAGTAAGTCGGTTGAGAGGTATTTCTTGTTATCGTCAGAGAAGATGGTCACTACGATGGCGTCTTTCCCCAATTCTTCCATCACGTCGAGGGCTCCGAGGAAATTTGCCCCTGATGAGATTCCAACTCCCAGGCCGAGTTCGTGCGATAATTTTTGTGCCATCAGAATAGCATCACCGTCATCAACACAGACCACACGGTCGAGTTGATCCAATTTTACAATATCAGGAATGAATTCGTCAGAAATGCCTTGAATCCGATGGTGGCCTACCTTACAGCCGGTAGACAGGGTGGGTGAATTTGATGGTTCAAGGGGATGAATTTTAATGTCAGGGTTCTTGTCGCGCAAGTACCTGCCAGCTCCCATCACGGTTCCACCTGTGCCCACACCGGCAACAAAGGCATCAATCTCTTTGTATCGATACTTCAGCTGCCAGTAGATCTCGGGACCGGTATTCAGGTAGTGTGCCTCGGCGTTGTCGATATTTTCAAATTGCCGCGGTAAAAAAGAATTGTCACTATCCTCAGCCATGGCATTGGCCATTTCAATGCTCCCGAGAAATCCCCCTTCTGTTTTGCTTACCAGTCTTATTTTGGCACCAAATCCTCTGATCAGGTTGATTCGCTCATTACTCATCCAGTCGGGCATAAAAATAGTAACGGGATGCCCTAAGGCTCTGCCAATGGCTGACATAGATATGCCTGTATTACCACTGGTGGCTTCATAAATCTCAGCACCTGGTTTCAACCTTCCATCGTCGTAGCCTTTTTTCAATATGTGATAGGCCATGCGGTCTTTGATCGAACCGGTTAAGTTTAGGTTTTCGGCTTTTGCATAGATGGTTCTGGGCTCACCTTTGTAGGTGAAATTAATCTCCAGGAGAGGAGTATTTCCAATCATGCTGAACAGGCCAGAAAAAGAAGATTCCATTTAGTGTCAGATTTATGTTTTTTCAATTGAAAGCAAAGCTAAAACCATTGAACCAGATTCACCAGATGATATGTATCATGGTCTTGATCTGCTACTCATTTGTTTGACAAAATATAAATACCTTCTCGAAAACCAAATGATACTTTGAGTGTTTTGGTAGAATTAATCTCCTTTTGCAAAAAATCAAAATAGACATCCAGGAAGTCCATATACTTTCCCGTAAATTTTTTCGGAGAAAAACGAGTGAGTAGTATTGAACCTCCATCAGTGGTGTTCGCGACCAGTTGACCTTGATCAAGCGATATATCAAGGAAATCGTTGGGGTCTTCTGCTGTGTATCTCCCCACATAACTCGAATAGTCTGCTGTCGAACTGGAAACTGGTTCAATTTTCTCAATTGCGGGCAACACATAAGATGATAGAATTGCAATACTATTTATGTCACCTATCGGATTGTTGAACACTTGTTGACAGATGACCACCACACAATCCTGATCAGGTAAAATGAATATTTTTTGCCCACCGTAACCTGAAGCAAGATAAGAAGGGAAAGATTTCCATAATGCATTGAATGAGCCACCCCACCATTGGAATCCATAATCTGGAGAATCAGGCATTTCATGATGCATTTTGGTGGAGATTTGAACCCATTCTGTCGATACGATTTGATTTCCATTCCAAACCCCATTTTGTAGAAAGAGATAGCCAAATTTAGCCTGGTCGATAGGAGACAAATGCAAACCTCCATCGGTATCTACTAATCCACCAGCCACTTTTTCCCATCTATACTCGGTGATTCCAAGAGGTTTAAACAGGTATTCTTCAGCGAATTCATCCACAGGCATCCCGGTGTAGTATTCAATTAGATAGGAGATCGAAAGCGACAGGCCTCCATTATAGTAAAAAGTTGTTCCTGGATCTTCAATCAGCTTTCGGCTCAAAAGAAACTTCATGGGATCGGGTGCATTGTTAATTTTTACGCAATCATTTTCTGCACTCGAATACGGGTGGGTATGTTCATCCCACTCGAAGCCAGCAGTCATGGTGAGTAAATGCGTGAGTTTGAGCTTTTCTTTTAGTGGATCCTGAGAGATTAGGTCATGGTATTTGGGGAATAGTTCTTTTACTGGTTTATTCAATGTGGTTGGTATGTCATCTCCAAGGAATCCTTTATCAATGGCGATACCCAAAAGAGCCGAAGCAAAGCTTTTAGATACAGATGCCACATACTGCAAACTCGCTCTATCCCGATCACCGAAATACGCTTCGGTGATCAGTTTCTGTTCTTTTATGACTAACAGGGCATTGATCCCGGTAATTCTATCACTTCTTATGTCTGAGATTAGCCGGTCTAAGGGTTCGGGATCGACTCCTACCTGATGGGCTTCAGCTTTTGGTATGAAAGTTTTATCGTTCGATTGTCCTTTTGCACCGGGTTGGCAAAAACTCAAGACAAAAAAGGTCATGAGAAGGGATGTTCTAAATGGTCTCATAGCTTATTTATTATCATCTTCAAACTCCAACAGGTCTCCCGGTTGGCAGTCTAGTATCGTGCAAAACTGATTCAGGGTATTAAAGCGAATACCTTTTATTTTCCCCGTTTTTATCAGCGATAAATTAGTCAGTGACAAGCCAGTCTCTTGGGCCAGTTCAGAAAGATTCATCTTTCTTTTAGCGAGCATGACATCTAAGTTTACAATTATTGACATAGCTGATGGCTTAAAGAATTGATGTACTGTCTTCTTGGTATTCCAAACCTGTTTTAAATACTTCGGCCAAGGCCAGTAGTCCGAATCCGAATAGGAGATATTCCCAATGGAAACGAGAGAGAATATTACCAAACATTCCCAGTTCCCAATCGATAAAGAATCCTGGATCAACTGGGAAGTCGAACTTGGAAATGAGGAAAAGGTGGGTGAGAATGAGGTCTAGTGACAATAGTATCGGCACGATTACAACATATAAAGCAATCGTTCGAAGACGTTGAATATTGACCATACTGAACGGACTTTTATCAGGCCAGGTGAATGCAATCTTACGGGTTAAATAGAGAATCTTCAACAGCACAAATAAGGCGACAATGACTCTGACGATTTGAAAAAGAATGGTGGAGGCGCGGGTTGGACTGGCAAATTCCATCTCAAGCTGACCTGGCTCGAGCCGTATTTGAGATAATCCAGCAATTTTGGGTTCAATAGAGTGTCGGATACTTTCAGGATCAAGCATGATTGACCAACCACCTGGATTGTATTCAGGCAAGAAGCAGATCACCCCAAAACCGACTACCAACAAACCTGAGATAATTAAAGCGAAACCCCACAGAATATTCAGACATATCTGAACAACCCGGGCGGCAGAAGTGTGACGTATTGATTTCATTTTTTTCTGTTTTCTTTTGTTCGGCAAAGTTTAAGCAAAATTTGCAAAATACAAAATAAAACCGCAAAAACTTTAAATAAAACTTAAAACGAGCTTATCGTGAAAACAAATTTCTATCCTAAAGTTGAGTGATTAGAATCGGGCTTATTGATTCCAATCTTGTTTGAGTCAGTTTAGTGTGGAAAATTGTCATTCGCCCGATTTTTCGATTACCTTGCAGCCTTCAAAACAAAAGAGCTTTGGGAGCATGGAAAAAGTAAAAAGAGCACTAAACGAATCGGCAGCATTACGTTGGGGGGTATTAATTCTGGTTGGATTCATTTTATTTACCAACTACTATTTCTACGATGCTTTCTCTACCCTGAAAGATTTGCTGAAGGCAGAATTTGGCTTCACCAATACAGACTACGGCTTATTTGTTTCTTTTTATTCTATTCCCAATACCTTCTTGCTGATGGCCGTAATTGGGGGCATCATCCTTGACAAGGTGGGCATCCGCCGTACGGGTTTTACCTTCATCTTTTTTATGGCCATAGGTGCTTTGCTCACGGCCTATGGCGCCTCTGAATATTACAGCAATGGTGGATTGGGCTATGGCATGATGCAGTCTTTTTTACCAAAGTACTCTCCCGAACTGAAGATGATGTTAGTGGGTCGATTCTTTTTTGGGCTGGGTGCTGAAACCAGTATTGTGGTGCTAAGTAAGGTTCTGGTCAAGTGGTTTAAAGGACGTGATCTGGCCCTGGCTTTTGGTCTTAAAGTTGCCTTTGGGCGATTGGGCACGGCTGCCGCCTTACAGGTATCTCCGGTACTGGCAAAAGGTGGCGAGAATCTGAATACAGCCATCTGGCTGGCCACCATTTTAATTATCACCGGTTTGCTGGCATTCATCATCTACATGCTACTTGATGCCAAACTGGATAAGCAGATAGTTTCGACCAAATCAAGCAGTGAGGAGGATAAATTCAAGGTGAGTGATGTATTTAATCTCTTGAGCAACCGCGCCTATCTGTATATAGCCCTATTGTGTGTGACTTTCTATTCAGCCGTGTTCCCCTTTGTTGCCTACGCCCCAGACTTTTTTGCTGATAAGTTTGGCTTTAATGATGTGCAAAGTGGTTGGATTACCTCACTGCTGCCGGTTGGGACTCTTAT
>CAYUGX010000225.1:0-8368 GCA_964444375.1 uncultured Porphyromonadaceae bacterium
ATAATTACAATGAAGAAGACACTCTTATTATCAGCTGTTTTGCTGATTGGAACCGCATTTTTTGTACAGGCCCAAACCCTGGATGAGGTATTAGAAAACTACCACGAGACCATCGGTCAGGAAGTGATTTTGAAGACAAAAAATTCTCAATCAATTGGTAAAATGATTCAGATGGGCATGGAAATTCCCTTCAAACAGTACAGTGCCAGACCAAACAAATTCAAGGTTGAAGCCACTTTTCAGGGCATGACTTTGATTCAGGCCTATAACGGTGAAGAAGGTTGGGCGCTCAATCCATTTGCTGGGCAAACCGAACCACAACCCATGAGTGAGGATGAACTGAAAGCAGTTAAGGTGCAGGCTGATTACGAAGGCATGTACTGGAACTGGGAGGAAAAAGGACACCAATTGACCCTTGAAGACAATGAAGAAGTTGAAGGCAGCGATTGCTTTGTGGTTAAAACAGTAACTAAAGACGGTGATGAAATTTTGACGTATATCGATGCTGAGAATTATATCGTCCTGAAGACGAAGAATAAAATGACCATGAATGGTCAGGAGATGGAAAGTGAGACTTTTATGAGCAACTATCAGGAGGCAAATGGTATTGTATATGCGGGTAAGATTGAAACCCGGGTTGGTGGGCAAGTGACTGCAACCATCGTTATTGATGAGATTCAGGTTGATGCCGAGTTGGCCGATGATTTCTTTAATAAGCCAAAAGGACAGTAGTCATGAACAGATTCCTCGTTATAGGCCTAGTTTACCTGACTTTTACCAGCGCAGGTCTGCAGGCACAACTTAGTGATGCCACCTTTGGCGACCTAAGAGGGCGCCAAATTGGTCCAGCCACCATGAGCGGCCGCATTACCAGTATTGATGCTGAAGTGAATGACCCGAATGTCATCTGGGTTGGTTCAGCTGGTGGTGGTGTTTGGAAGTCTGAGGATAGAGGAACGACTTTTGATCCGGTCTTCGATAAGTATACCCAGAGTGTCGGTACGGTGCTCATCGATCAGGAGCGACCTGATACTGTTTGGGTTGGCACAGGCGAGGTTTGGACAAGAAACTCCGTATCAATAGGTACTGGCATTTATCAAACTACAGATGGTGGCGAAAAATGGAAGTTTAAAGGTTTACCCAATTCCGAACGCATTGCCCGAATTATTATTCACCCGGATAATCCGGACGTGCTGTATGTTGCGGTTTTAGGAGCCCTCTGGGGCGATAGTGAAGACCGAGGGGTCTATAAAACCAGTGATGCGGGTACCTCCTGGACACGGTTGCACTATATTTCTACATCTACAGGGTGTAGCGATCTGGTCATGGATCCGAACAATCCGGATATTTTGTATGCAGCCATGTGGGATTTCAGACGTGAACCCGACTTCTTCAGAAGTGGAGGACCTGGTTCTGGCATCTATAAAACAATAGATGGTGGCAGCAACTGGGTGGAAGTCAGAAGTGGTTTGCCCGAATCTACTTTGGGACGTATAGCCTTGGCCATTCATCCACAAGAAACCGATGCTGTATATGCTGTGGTCGAATCGGCTAAATCAGCTTTATACAAATCGACCAACCAGGGTGAAAGCTGGGAGAAGCTGTCTGATCAAGGACAAATGGGCGACCGACCCTTCTATTACAGTTTATTGGTGCCTGATCCGGTTGATAAAGACCGGATCTGGAAACCTGGGACACAACTTTGGGTGAGTAAGAATGGGGGCGAACGCTTTGAAAGTCCATCCGTAGTCGGAGCGGGATATCACAGTGATACACATGCACTCTGGATTAATCCCAACAACAATAAAGAACTATTCCTGGGCACGGATGGCGGTGTGTATATCTCATCCGATAGGGGAAATACCTGGAGAATGGTGAAACAATTGCCTGTATCGCAGTTTTACCAGATCAGTATTGATAATCAGGACCCATACTGGGTTTATGGTGGTTTGCAAGACAACAATTCATGGCGTGCTCCATCATCGTTACCTGGTGGAATTTGGAGCGGTGATTGGGAACGAATTGGATTCGGAGATGGTTTCTATACTTACGCTGATCCAGATAATCCACAAATCACGTATTGTCAGTACCAGGGTGGACGCATGTACAAGCTGAACCATGAAACTGGTGAATCACAGTATATTAAACCTTTCCAGGATGAAGGGACTGAAGAATTGCGTTTTAACTGGAATTCCCCAACCATTTTCGGGGCAAAAACCAATTGGTTGTATGCTGGCGCACAGTATCTGTATCGGTCAAAAGATCGGGGCAATACCTGGGAACGATTATCACCTGACCTGACAACAGATGATCCTGAAAGACAACGACAGGAACAAACCGGTGGTCTCACCATTGACAATAGTACGGCTGAGAACAATACATCCATATTGTCAATTGCTGAATCCCCATTCACTGAAAACCTGATCTGGGTAGGAACTGACGATGGTAACGTGCAAATAACCCGGGATGGCGGAAAAACCTGGACTTTACTGAATGAGTTTATTAATGGCCTACCGGATAAGGCCTTTATATCAGAGATTACGCCCAGTCGTTTTACTGAAGGCGAAGCTTTCATGACGGTGGATGCTCACCGGGATGGAAACATGAACCCATATGTTTACTTCACGGATAATTATGGTCAAAGTTGGGTCTCCCTGGTAACTGAAGATCTGGATAGCTATTGCCATACGATCAAACAGGATCCTGTAAATCCGGATCTGCTTTTTCTCGGGACTGAATTTGGACTCTTCATCAGTTTGGATAAAGGTAGTACATGGAAACGATTTAAGAATAATGTGCCGAAAGTTGCCATACATGATATCACTATCCATCCAGATAAGCATGATGTGGTTTTAGGTACCCATGGCCGTGGAATTATCATTATTGACGATATCAGTCCATTAAGGGCCTTGACACCTGAAAAAATGGAAGAGAATGTGAGCTTCTTGCCACTTCGTCCATTTAATTTCGGCTCTGGAATTAGTCTGCATGGTTACGGAAGTAACGAGGACTTTGTTGGACCAAATTATGGAAACGTGCCACGCATTGCCTATCACCTAAAAAAGCGTCATATTTTTGGCGATCTCTATATCGAGATTTATAACGAGCAAGGTGAGTTCCTGAAAAAGGTCCAGGCAGGCGGACGCAAAGGGATTAATATTGTAAGTATACCCATCAATATGGATCCACCGAAGGTACCTAAATCACCTGTTTTACTAGGCCAGGCTGCAACCGGACCAAATCTATCAGAAGGAACTTATAAGTTGAAAATGGTTAAGGGAAAAGCCAATTATGAAACTGAGCTGGTGATGGGCGGAGATCCTGATCTAAAACACAGTCCTGATGAGCGTAAACTTCGGTTCGAAACACTGATGCGATCCTACACCATGCTTGAAGAACTCGCTGAGGTTGATGAGAGAATCCTGAAGGCACTGTCAGCGGCTCAAGTTGATCTGGGAGCAGCAAAAAGCAAAAGGGCAATTAAGAAAACCCAGGCAAAAGTTGATCACTTCGCAGGCTTGCATGAGAAGATTTCTGCAACGCAAGCCGGAGAGAGTGGGATACCCGGGCAAATCAGATTGCGTGAACGAATTGCAGAGATTTACGGAGCTTTAATGAATTATCAGGGTCCGCCAACCAATCTGCAGCTGAAAGCATTGGATCTGTATCAGAGTCGGATAGATGAGCTTCGCAGTGAAGTGCCTGTTGGCAAGTAGTCGAACTGTTTAACCGTTTAGGTGTTTAGGTGTTTAGGTGTTTAGCTGTTTAGGTGTTTAGGTGTTTAGCTGTTTAGGTGTTTAGCTGTTTAGCTGTTTAGGTGTTTAGGTGTTTAACTGTTTAACCGTTTAACCTTTTAACTGTTTAATGTCTAGGTGTTAAAGGTTGTATCTCGATAGACTTGAAGGGTGCGTTCTTTGATGAAGGACTTGATCACCTGATTTGAGCTTTTGTTTGGTGATTCTTGAGGATGGAGGATGGCCTCCAGGGTTTTGACCAGGCGGTCGATGTCAGCTGTGGTGTTTTCTAGACCTATGCTGACTCGAGCTACACCCGGAAAATTAATTCGGGGTATAACCGTGGCCATGAATTTTTGAAAACGTTCAAGACCCGGGCCTACCCCAAGGATGTGCTTGACGATCATATGAGCACAATGACATCCGTATCGGATTCCGATACCACTCTGGATGGCCAGCTGTTTTGCAAACTTAAAACCCATAATTTTTGGGTGAGAGAAAGAAAGTACACCAACCCGGCTTTCATCTGCCTCATGATCAATCTCAACAGGGCCATATATGCTTAATTGCTGTAGGGATTGCATTTTTTCATAGGCGTAGTTGGTTAGTTTGATTTCTTCCTGACGGATGGTATCCATACCAATCTGATTGAGTACAGATAGTGCTTTTGCCAGCGTAATTACACCAGCAAGGTTTCGCTCACCTTGTTGGCCTATTTCATCAATTTCTGATCTATTGCTTGGAAGCAAGCTTTTCCTGACCAGCAATACACCTGATCCAAAAGGAGCATAGGTTTTGTGACCCGAGAAGGCCAGATAGTCGATGCCCAGCTTTTCAGTTTCTATCTTTCGGTGAGCAACCAATTGCGCGGCATCTACTAGCAGCTTAGCTCCATATTTGTGGGTGATAGTACTAATCTTACCAAGATCATTGCATGTTCCGAGTACATTTGATGCCCCGCTCATGGCGACCAGGATATTGGATTTCGATTCACTATTTGACTGATTCAACTGTTTCAGCCTGTCTTCCAGTTCAAAGAGATCAATAAAGCCTTCTTTGCTAACAGCAATTCGCATTACAGCAGTTTTACTTGCCGATCTCCAGGGCAGGTCATTAGACGAGTGTTCCAGTACACTTGAAATGACCTTGAGCCCCATGCCCTGTTCAGTGGGCAGTAGATTATGTGCAACAATGTTTATGGCTTCGGTTGCATTGCTGGTAAATAGGATGGAATAATTCCTGAGCGAAACACCCAGTGCTTTCGCAATGGTCATTTTAGCAGTTGAAAGTGCTTCTGAGTATAAACTGTCATCTAAACGCAAGGTTTGACAAAAGCTTTCCCAAACTGCTTGGAAAGTTCTGGTGCTAGCACTGTTGTCAAGATTGATAAAGTTTTGAGGACCATTTATCGTATCTACCATCAGGTCTTTTCCAATAAATGAAGATCGAACCTTTTCAAGCAATTCATGGCCTGTTGATTGACCCAGGTCATGCGATGAGAACAGATCATTCACTGTCAAATTAGTTTGTTTTATGTCGCTAAAAGCCTCCGCACCGTATTGTTGAATCAAACGAAGAGCCTGAGCAAGAGCTATCACATTAATAATAGCAGGCGTACCTGCTTCAAAGCGCTCAGGTGGTTTCGCTCCGATGGCCCAGTCTATGGAAATGAGTTTGGCAGTACCACCACCACTGTCGTGATGCTTGGTTTTCAGTTTTGCTGTACACTTTACGACAACAGCATCAATACCTAACGGAAGACCCAGGTCATTGGACGATACTACCGAATATTGATTTGAACGAAGTTGATCGGTTAAAAGCTGGGTTCGCCTCGGAGAACAGAAGATGACCGAATGCAGTCGTTTTGACATTTTTACGTGCTCCAGAACCAGCTCCCTGGCCTTTTCATAGAGGTGGGAAGTAAGGGCAGAATTATGTCCGCTTCCTCGGTGCACGTTTGAATAGCTTTCAAGAGCAGCGTATATACCTTTCTCGAGTTCTTGCAGAATTGCGTGCTTCATGATTTTTTCTTTTTTAACTTGGGCTTATCCAACTTTGGATCATAGAGAAAAACTTCTTCCAATGGGGTCTTGAAACAATGGGCAATCCGGAAGGCGAGTTCCAGAGAAGGTGAATAGTTCCCTTTTTCAATAGCCACAATGGTCTGTCTCGATACCCCAACCTTATCAGCCAAGTCTTGCTGAGTCAATTCGTCAGTTAAAAACCGTAGTTTGCGGATGTTGTTCGTAATACTCCTGGTTCCCATCTCACAAGCCCTTTCTATAATAGTAGATTTGAGAGAGGTTTTCAGTGATTTCAGAAAGCAAGCCACTTAAGATAAAAGCGATGAAGATACCCCAGATCGGCATGCTTACCGCCAATCCAATGAATGCACCGATAAAGGGTAGGGAAAAAGCATAATGCGAATTTCGGGTAGCTTTGAGTTTTATTAACTTGTCTCTTTCATCATCTTCAGGAACATCTTCTTTACGAGTGGCAATGGCCCGTATTATATGAAAAATGATGTATATGATAATTCGTGCAACAATGGAGACGGCCATGAATAGTAAGAATATAACCCCCCATTTTTGGAAATCAGTGCTCAGGTCAAACTGACCAGCTAGATGCTTTTGATATACGATGAAAGCATAAATCGGAGTGATCAACAATCCGCTGATGATATTGACCACACTTTGTTGTTCTTGATATGACATGATACAATTTGTTTTTAGTATATAAAACTTGACTAAATGTAAATAAATTACGACACAAAGTAAAGTAAACTTTACAAACTGTCCAAATATTTTTACATTTTTTTTCAGTTATCGTTTAATTACACAGCAAATAAGGAACTACATCATCGTTCTTAAAGCTTCCTGTACCGTCGTATTCAAGGGTTACGAAAGGTACTCCTGTAATTTCTTCCATCCTTTGGGTCATGGCTTCTGAAACGAGTGAAGGACAGCAGTACGATGGATTGGTTTGAACGAACAAAGCGAGGTCTTGATGGGTTTCGGTTAAATGCAATACTTTTAAAACATTGTCGAGCGATTCTCCGTAGTGTGAGGTGTTAACGTAAAATAAATTGAGTTTTTCCTCAAAGTGGTTGTTTGGCTTAAAGGGTTTTTCGTGAAGGATCTCATTGAAATAAGGTAAATAACGGTCTTCAATAAGTAATGCAAGTTGCAACAAGAAGCGTCTTAGGACTACTTTGGAGTAAAATCCTTCACGCATCAATCGCTTATTGTAGGGGAGTGTAATTAGTTTTACATATTCACTGTATGGAGTGGTTACCACTTCTCCACCATTTTGCTCAATAAACTGAATTAAATCTTGATTGAAAACATCATTATCACGTGCATACAAATCCCCGAAAATGGCCACCTTGGGTCTACTTTCCTGGGCTATGGGTATGGCTTGATACCAATCAATGATTTGACGTAAAGCTTTTCGCTTGCTTTGTCTATTCTTGAACACGGTGTATAACAAATCCATGGCTTTTTTAGTGATGGCATTTGTATCACCAGGAGTTATTTCATAGGGTCTAATTTTGCATTCAAGCTTTCTGATAAATCCTCCGAACAAATAACATAAAAAGGCGCTCAATGAGGTATCTACAGAAAAGTCAGCAAAGGTCAATTGTCCCTCATATATACTTAGACCAAGGTATTTATCCGGTAATGATTTGACCATTTTGTCCAAATAGCTGGTAAACATACCCAGATTGCAAGAAACTGGCGACCTGAGCATCCAAAGTGTACAACTGGCCGGATCGAGATTATGGTTATCGATATAATCTAAAGCATTTTGCAGAATCACATTCAATGGCAGGCATTGCCCAGAATTCATGATCATGCTACGTCTGATCGAACTTTCTGTATCATAGAGGGTTCTGGCATCAAATCCTTTGCTTTTCAATACGGCCTCTAAAAGCATTGAGGCATGCTCACTAAGCAAGGGCATCAAAACGGTCTTGCGTTTGAGTGCTTTGGTATTGGGTATAAATTGAGGAGTCAGTTGACCCGAATTTCTTGCTGTTTGAACAGGGGATTTCGAAAAATGTGCAGTAAAAGAGCGAATGGCTGCTTCGATTCGGGTTTCATAACCAATTGATGAATCGTGTTCATCCAACTGCAGTACTAAATATGGCTTTTTATGAATGTCTAAAATCTCTTTGAAGTACTCAAGAATAAAAGAATCAGGAGAGCATTTAAATGAACTAATGAATACAGGATAAAGTCCTGGTGTTCTGGCAACCTGATCGGCTGCTGCCAGGATTTGGGAGGCGTATTTCCACTTATTTTGATTTAATAATGCTTGGATGCTTTCCATTTCCTCATCCGACAGGTTAAGCATATCCTGGAAAAAAGTAGTGATCCCCTTTTGTGCAAAAATACCTGGGATGCCTTTGTTCATGGTTGATGACAAAACGGTGTACGGACGTCCAAGAAATACAACCTGAAAATCAGATCCATTTGAGTAATGGGTCTTATAAAGTTTTTTCCAATCTAAGTATCTGTTCTCCTTTTCTGTAAATGCAGCAGAATAAGCTTGAGCTATTTGTTTGCGACTAAGGTGCTGAAGTCCCATGTCGTCAAACATGCGTTTAAGTTCATCGAAACAAGCAGAGCGCG
>CAYUGX010000226.1:0-8346 GCA_964444375.1 uncultured Porphyromonadaceae bacterium
TATTGAGACCTGGAGTTACATCGGGGGTGGTCCAGACATTTGATCCATTGTTATTTTGATAAGCCCTTTGAGAAATCACCCTACCCGTCATATCCCGTAGCACAAGCATTACGTCTGCACAGTCTAATGGTATACCATTGATCGCAAGATAATCTCCTACCGGATTAGGGTAAAACTCCAATCGGCTCTCATTGCGAGTCATGCCAACGGATACATATTTCTTATTAGCATCATAGATGCTTAAATTATCGAGATAACTTTCAAATTGAGTAAAACTTGGATCCAAACTGGCTTCCCGGCTCGAAAAACACAGCCGCTCCATGGTAGCTCTGTCGTTTCGAAACTCATGCTTTTGCTTAAAGGCCTCTTTACCATTCACTCTCAGGTGAACCCACTCGTTTAATCCCTGAGCAGACAGTCTGAACGTATTCCAGGCATTCATTCTAACTTCAAAGTTTTTATCGAATTGTTTATCAACGAAAACAGATGACGAATACCCATCTGAAAACAAATCCACTGTCATACCGTCCATGTTATCGAAGCTAATGTGTGATGACTTACCCGGAACAATAAACAACTTGAACTCAATGATGAGCGTTTTAACTGAAACATGATCTAAATCGATAGATACATCCGTCGTTTGACCGAGCTTGAGTGATTGTTCACTTGAGCTGTACGCTTTATCTTGTGTTATGTAAGCACCTTGAAAAACATCCGTTTCACCGAATGACAACCGCCAACTCGTAGAGGCTTGAGAAATATCATCACCTTGTTCAAAGAGTTCAAATTTTTCATGATATGGCAATTCTAGCTGTTCTGTGGTTCTTAGATTATACAATCCTGAAAAAAAACTGGTGTCTGCCGCCTTTGCACAGACCTGCCATTGGTATAGCTGTCCTTCCTGCAAATTAACTTCAGCTTTTGACTCCATTAAGTCTTCATAGTACAATCGTATGCTATCACCAATTCCGAAATACACATCGTAAATGAGATTTGATTGTTCATCCCCGCAAACCCATGAAAGAGTAAGCTTGTTATTTGTCACCCTCGACTGGTTGGCTGGAGAGGGGTAACAAGGACTGCAGAGCTGTGCGTGCTCAGGAATTACTGTTGTAGGCAAGTCAGCAAGTATTGTGGGCACAAAATGTTCAAAACTTTCAGCCGAAATCGGATTCCTGGCAAGATGTAAGGTCTGAAACTTGTACGAATCCAGAATATCTATCACAGGGGCTAAATCACTAATTTGGTTTCCTGATAATTTCAGAGAAGTCAATCCTTCAAACTGCCCAATATCATTTATTTGGTTAATCTGATTGTTGTTAAGATCCAGTTCCTCAAGCAAAGGAAGTCGCATTGAGGGCAACTCGCTAATCTGGTTATTGGCCAGAAATAAGTTTGATATTTTTGGCATATGACTGAAAACCTTTGGAAACTGTTCAAATTGATTGTCACTTAAATCAACCCACCATACCTCAATTAGATCGAAGGCTATGGAAAGACTATTTAGCTCATTGTGATCCAAATACAGTGCTTCGAGCAAATCATGGGGTTGATGAATATCAAACCGGCTACAAGGATTGTAGCGAAAACTGAGGATCTTGGTATTCGGAAATTGATCGACTATATCAGTGGTTGTCAATTGATTATCCTCTAAATACAGATGTGTTACCCGATCAAGTACCACCCCTTCATCAAATGCTTCCAAATTGCACCCTTTGATCTCAAGACGCCTTAGCTCTGTTAAGTTGCCTAAAAATCCACGTGAGGGAAAAGTCATTTTTTGTATGGTCAACTCTTCTAGTTTTGTGAGATTATCACCAAATATCCATTCCCCAACCGTGCAATTATCCAACTCAAGTACCAGTAATTCACTCACTGCATCCAGGAAATTCAAATCAGGTAGGACACAGTTTTGAAAACGCAATTCTACAAGTTTCTTTGCAACGGATAGATCCGGTAGGAGATTACAATCGTAGTTTTTTAACACCAAGGTTTGCAAGCCTTTCAGTTTCACGATACTTTCAATTTCAGCGGTACTCAAACCGCTTGCATCAATAGATAGTACCTGAAGATTAGGCAGGTATTGCATGAGCTCAAAATCCTGCAATGGCTCTTTTATATCCAGGCTCGACAGATCACTCAGCTCTCCAGCGGGCACAAGGTAATTATCTAAAACTGGATTTTCATCTCCTAGCCGTGTGGCAAGTGCAGATGCAAATGCCGGATCCTGCACAATCACCTCCTCTCCTGGATTATACACATATACTGGACCGATCCAGATAGACTCACCATCAGGATAAACGGCTGATACCATCATACCGTGACTTCCAGGACGGAGTTGGCTAATTTCAATGATGGTATCCCTCACATTGACGAAATCATCGTCATTGTAATATAATCTGTATCCTACCGGATCTTCCCATCTGTATGGTGCACCCCAGGTAATACACAGCTCACCACCAATTTGCTCTTTGCGCAAATCATATGGAGATTCAAGGTCATTTATGGGATATGCATCCAGGATGGCTTCATTTGCTGTATAGGTAATACTAGAGGTAATAATTGCCATAGGGTGGTAATAACCATCACCTACTCCACTCCAGCCCAGATTGAAGTGAAAATAGCCTTCCTTATTAAAACCATCACAAACGAATGCATGACTTCTGCCGGTTACAAAAATAGGATGATAGTTAATCAGATTCTGAAATAGGACTCCAGACCAATCTTCTTCATAATCATCTTTTTTAGCTCTACTGGCTTCTTCGTAACCCAAACGGTTCATCCCTTCTAATGCTTTTCCCATGCCTTGTGATGAACCAGATAACCGGTATCCCATTTTAATCAGGATGCCTAAATCTGATAACATCCGGCTGACTTCAAGTTCATAGTTGAGCGGCTGATCAATCATAGCCCCCCAATCATACCCGTCTATTTGAGCAATAAGCGTCTGTCCTTCAAAATCGTAACTAGCGTTGATGCCAAGTTCATTCCATTTGCCAAAATATCGAATTACCTGGGCCAATCCTACGGCCTCACATCCGGCAAGATACCGTGACCCTTTATCGCTTTCAACATTGTAAGGGCATGCACGATTATACCACCTGTTTTGGTCCCATTTCGTTTTGAGCAGTGGTTCCCTGAATAATCCTCCAGTATCGAATCCTGATTTCTTGCTAATTATTCGCCGGGGTGGCTCATGCTCAATTACAGTAAGCAATTCGACCACGGGATCAGGTAAACGATCTTCGTAATAGATCTTGTTTCTCGTTGAATAAGCTACTACCTCAGGAGTGCCATCTGTATAACGATAGACAATATAGCAGGGTGGCTTATCGGCTTCAAGAATGATGAACTCACCAAAGTATCTCTCTTTGCTGAAATGAAAATCATCAGGAAAGTCAGAAGTCTTAAGAATTCGGGAGCGAAGAAACTTCTCCCCCATTTCATGCAAATGCTGTCCCTGCCCGGGTACGGTAGACATACACAAAATCCAGGCTAGCACTAGCCCGTATGAGAAGTATTTGCGCTTCATTGGTTAGGTATTAGATTGTTGTCAGGGGAACAACCGTTACGCAATTATCTTACTTTCTTAAATTTATGACATTTTAGCTAACCGGCCAAAATCTATCATTAACCTCGACAATCAAGGATCAATAAGTTTTGCCCGATACCAGAAGGTTGTGTCGTTTTTGATGCCGAAGGTATATCCTATGTGATCATAAGTGGTTATGATAAAGGTGCTATCGGATGTCAAAAAAATTGGATATTCTGTGTAATTCATCAATCTGATCCACAGACTATTGTCTTTTGTTAGAAGTGCATAGTTCTCATATTCTCTAATGCATTTCCTCAGATTCGTATGAGTTATTTCTGATGATTGGGTTTCACTGTATTCTAAATACTGTTTAAAACGCTTCAGGAAATTAAAGCTTGGATATTCAGTAATCGCTCTATCAACAGTTCTCCTTGCCTCGGGAGACCGATCTAACAATTGTTGTATAGCAACCAGAACAAGTGAATCTTTTCTCAATGATTTGAAGTCTGAAATTTGTCCATTGCCCGATTTATATTCAATATTCAGGCTAATCACCTTATCCTGATCGTTTTTCTCAAAAGTGTATGTTCTGAATTGATGGTATTGCCAGCTCGGTGATATAAAGGTATCAATACCTGTCTGATATAGGTATTCTATTGGTTTTGATCTATCATCGCGTTGGCTGATGAGATAACCTAATGAAGTATCCAGCATAACGCCATATCCATATCGCCCACAATACTGATTCAAATTTGTGGTTAACTGCATGTTCTTGCTTTCTATAAAATCGATATGTTTTAACAGAGCTTGGCCAATATCCCGGTACTTATCTTCTTTTATCATTGCAGATCTCAAATAATCTCTGGCTTGCTCAAGCTCACTAGAGTGGATTGATAATATTGCCCGCTTAAGTAGATACAAATTGAACTCTGGAAACTCTTGTGCATAACGATTGAATAAGGCTATTCCGTCTATTGGCTCGTCAATTCTAATCCATAAGTTTGAAACTAAACAGGGACTGACTGCTACTTCAATTTTTATATCGTCAAGTAACTTGACTTCATCTCGGAGTGCTTCAGTGTCATTAAAACACAATAGGGAATACAAATAGGTGTATAAGGCATTATTATCACCCGGGTTTAACAGATAGCGGTTCTTAGATATCCTAATTGCATGGTCATAATCCTGTTCAAGAACACTGGTATAATACCAGTCAAAATCATTCTTCATGTAGGGTGATAGCCTTGAAGCATATTCCTTTAATCCTCTAATTAATGATGATGCAGTCGATCCGTAGTCCACTCCGCTGGCCCAGGCTCTGGTCAGAAGCCCACGTCCAGCAAGAGCCATTGTTGGATCCTTCTGTAAAGCCAAAATGAACTCTCGCCACGCATTTTCTGTAAGCAGGTAATTTCCATTGATGAAATGCTTGAAGGCCTTAACATTGTCTGTAATCTGGTCAGCCACTCCGATATCATAGTACTGTGCCATTACCACTTTGTGTACACCAATATCTCTTCGAGTCTGAGCACTTATGGAATCTAATAGTTTGAACAAGTTCTCACCTTCGTACAATCGTGTTATTATTACATTCTTTTTGTGCTCCTGGTAGAGCTTTGTCTCAATTTTGTATTGGTCCTGGTTTACCTCATAAGATCCACTTAAGAAAAATGGATAGTTCAACATCTTCGACTGTTCGATCTGATCAGGCAAGAATTTTTTGAAGGGTTGCAATCCGGCACCCATATATGGGAACTGGGACTGATCATCCCAGAGTGCCATTGCGATTCCATGTTCGAGCCAGTTATGACTTGAATCCTTAGGGACTTTGTTAGTAAATCGATAAAACCTTACTTTATGTTTGAACTCATCTTTGTATACTTCTCGCATCTCTACCTGGCCTTCAGCATTCGTAATGGATGCAGTCATTTTTTTGGCACTTAGATCCCTATTGGAGAACACAATGAGAAGGAGTAGCAGAGTGATAGTAATGTTACCAGGGAAAAAAACTTTCTGAAACAGGTTCAGTTTCCCCAAATGAATTCTTTCCCGGTGATAAGTGTAAATCACAAAAGAAGGAATAACAGACAAGAACAGAATTAAGAGCAGGTTAGTCCAATGATCAGAAATCTCATTACGTTTACAAAACCAGTCAACAAATTGTAGAATTGTAGTTGCTCCTACAAAATAGCCCGCCACCAATTGTGGAACACCCCGTTTCCAAAGCCTCATTAACATTGTCTTCTTCCCCTCCCTTTCAAGATTCAATTTCTCCAACTCATCGGATGACATAGGCTTTCCAGTTGCCCTGGGCCCCACCAGCTTCTCAGGCATTACCAAACCTTCGTTGGCCAAAGCATAAACTTCCATCGGCGGGGTAATGTCTTTGAATAGATAATACCCCATCGATTGAATTTCGAATAAAGGATTCTCTTTGAGCTGTTCATAGACCTCGGTTGACATCAGGATACTTCGGTCGCATCCCAGTGATTCAATATGGGAAACAACGGAGATGCTGCTGCCAAAAACATCCTCATTTTCAAAAATAATCTCCCCCATATGCAGAGCAATGCTCGTCGGAATAACATCATCTTTCTCATGAACATTTTTTTGTATCTCGAAAGCACACTGTGTCGCATTGACTGTAGACTCAAAAAACGCGAGTGATTTATCTTCACGGTGATGAATTAAGGATCCTTCAAATTGAGACAATGATTGCTCGAAGGTTTTTCTGAATCGGTTCCTGATCTTCAATGCCTGGTCTGGATCGCCCCTTGACAATCTGGTGAAATCCTGAATGTCGGCCAGTAGAATAATGGCTGTTTGGTGCGTCTTATTTGTTCTATTCGTATCAGACATGGGTATTTCAGTTAGTACTATCTTGTTCTTTTAATTGGCTTTCTTTCAGTTCGTCCCTTTCATACAGGCGTAGCATCACGGAACCGTATTCGTCAGTTGAGAACTCAAAAACATCCTTGTATCGCCTGGGTGACCAATAGGTATTTGGATCAAGCAAAACCAGTTTATATCTGGAATAATCTGGTGCAAGATAAACCAATGTGTTATCGATCATAGCAAATCCATGATTACCATATCTTCCAACAAGATCCACATTCAATAGTGCTGAAGAATCAATCGTAGGATTAGATAGGTATTCAAGATTTCGGAGATAATAATCTATATAGTAGTGGGCAGGATTTTCAACTTTCGATTCAGTAAACAACTGTTCTGCAACCAAATACTGGTCCTTCTTAAAAGCTTCTTCAGCCTGAAGTATCATATCATCCTGTCTCCAATAATTTTGCACAAGATGGCCGTTATGTTGATTCTTAAATAATTCAATGGTTAGTACATCCTGATTTCTGAAATGATAAATAAGGCGAGAGCCCAAATATTGAGCATTCCGATGATATTGATGAAAATAAGTACTATCTGAAATTGCATAGAGATAGTTTGACTGGGTTTGATAGGTCAAAAGCATGAGCCTGTCGTTTCGCAAAGCTATATCTGCAACATAATCCCAGTCTTCTAACCTATATTTTCCAGTTTTCTCTGTCAATCTTGCTTCATATCCAGGATTAGATTCGAGATAATCAATATGACTAAGAAAAAGTTGTATAATGTCCTTTTTCGCATGAGATAAAGTTTGAGCTGTTAGAATCTGCCTGGCTCTTGAATAGTCACGGTCATGAATTAATAATTCTGCGAGCATAATATTTAAATCTACCAGTGTGGGGGATAGTAGAGGGTTCTCATATTGTTTTAGATGATCTTCGATAAAAGAAATTCCTACTTTGAATTGGCCGGTTTGTAGCAACAGGTCAGCATGATTAAAAACAGCAGGAATTTTGTTTGGAGAAAGTGCATACACTGTCTTGAGTGATTCCAAGGCATCCCCATGACGTCCAGCAAGAATCTGGTACATGGCCAAATTAAACACCCGAACATAATCATACTGATTATGATTTAGCGGTGTTTCTAAAATCCTAATACTCTGACCAATATCTCCCAGTAAGAAGAAACTTCTTGCGATCCCGCAGAGTTTTAAAGCTGGGCCCCATCCCTCGCTCTTCTGAAGAGCTAGTTGATTAAGCTGATAGGCCTGTTCGAAATCCCGATGCCGACTACTATAGTAGAATGACAATAATCTGATGGGCCAGCTAAATTCAGGATCAAATTCTAGTGCCTCTCTGGCATAAACTATACTAACAGAATCGCTCACTGCTTTTTCGGCGAGGGCATTCAATCTGTAAGCCTCCAAATCATTTGTAATAATCTCACTTGTCGGTATATCAGGGTAGCGTTGTAAGGTGCTTTTAGAAATATCAATCTCATTTAAAATGAATAGGCTAATAGAATCAATCAAAGAAAAAAAGTCCTTTCCGTAATAAGACCGACTGACTTTCTTTGAACCTTTTGTCTGCCAAACAGTGGGTGACATTGTAAATACACCATCCTCACAATAAAATGATCCTGTGACAAAGTATTGCTGGTTTTTATCCTTTGCCTCCTGAACTCTATTCACGATATTATTCTGATATCCCCATTTGGCGGTAACATAGGTTTTGTGGGATAGTTTCCAGAAAATACACTCCCGAACACAACCATTCATCCACGCATAGCTACTGTCAACACTTTCGTTTTCAAACTCAAATAGCAAGAGTGGGGTTGAAAATTCTTCCTTATAATAGGATATCTCTTCTGATTCCCCATATTCATTGGTTATTGAAGTTACTAAGTTTTTAGCACCCAAATCTTTACCCCCAACCACCAATAGTATCAGCATAAGTGTGAACAGGAAATTTCCAGGA
>CAYUGX010000227.1:0-8303 GCA_964444375.1 uncultured Porphyromonadaceae bacterium
GACCCAGTACATTAGTCTCAGACAAAATGAGATTATTACGAAGGGGAATCGAAATTGAAAGTTTTCCAACCTGATTATTCACCTCACGCAAGTGGAGAAGTATTGCATTGGGATGGGGCAGAATGCGTGCCGATATCAACTGAACATGGTCTGGGATGCCTTGAATCAGGCTATCCCAGTTAACTGGGTTCTCTTTCTTTGTTTTCGTGCCAGGAGGAAGTGTTCGTCCGAGCAGTGGAATTCTTGATGACCACCCAAATTGACTAGCCTCCTTATTGTCAGGATCTGGCAGTGATGTGATGAAATAACTGAATGAAAACTCACCTCTTTGATCGGCATTGAAGTTCGTAGTCCAGTAATTATTCATGGGCCACCCATAGACATGTGTTTTCTCGGGCTCGGCACCTTCTTCATAGCGTCCTGTATTAATCCCACCTAGCTGCATCAGAGGTATTTCAGAACTGCAAATCACGATCTGAGCGTTTCGGTTGCGCAGGCTTACGTAGTTTTGAACTGTGTTCCAGTCATTTGTCGATCCTGGAATCTGGTCTACACCAGCCTGAACGGTTCCACCCGGAACATCAAAGTACAGTTTCCCATCCGGTAGGTGAAAAGGAAAGGCAATATAAACCGCCTCTGGATCAAAAATTGATTTTTTTCTGATCCGGTAAAAAAACTCTACTCGTTTATCTTCGTGATAAAAACGTAACTCGATTAAGAGTCCGGCGGGTCCAGCGCTTGCTGTACTTTCAGCTTTGAATCTGAAAGCTGTCCACACAGGTCCGTTTTCCTGGTTTTCAAAGCGAATAGAATCAGCCAGATTTCTTTTATAACTATTCAATGTAAAGGCTTCCATCTGCTCGCGGTTACTCAATTGCTCATAGATGTAGGTGCCAAGCCCACAGCTGTCTGACTGATCTACCAATTCACTATTCTGATCAAGATCGACTAGGCTGATCAAAGAAGCAGACGATTTGTCAATCACAGCCCGGTAGAATTGATTTTCAAATTGGATGGTAGGTGCTGGGTGCTTCATTTGATCTCCCGGAATGTGTTCATCCAGGCCGGTTGTGACGATTTTGAGCTTCTTCATTGAGAACCCCTGAATATCTTTGACCCAAATACTCCAGTACGTTCCGTCAGAACGATGATTGGTCGCCTGGGCTGGATGAATATTACCTTCCTCATCAATAAGTTTGAATTCAATGCCCATGGGCAGGATCTGATGATCGATGTATAATTCCAATAAAGCGCTTCTCTTGTAGTTTAGTGTGTTGAAAACCGCAATTGTTGACACCTCCTCTTTTGTAATAAAACCTTGCAACAATCCCATGGCCTCTTCACCAACTCGACGTGAACGACGATACGCCTCCCAGGCATAGGATTCTTTGAGCTCTCTTTGTTCCATAGTACCTTCCCCAAGCGGTTCTCTGACGCTTTGGGCATGACCAAAGGTGTGTTCGTCGTAAAAAAGCAAAGATTGCTGGACTTCTTCAATTCTATTGTGGATCCCACTTGGAGTGGAAGCCCCTAAAATTCTGGCCATGGCTAAGGCGCCTTCAAAGGCCAATATGTCTTCATGGGTTTCTCGGGATGTGGCTGCTTCTCTTGCTCCTGAGGCAAAACCATCGGTCCACCAGTCTGGCCAGGCTGCACGGTAAACAGGCAAATCATCACCAACAACTTTCTCGAGATCATGGAAAAATTCACTAACCGTTGCAGTTTTTATTTTGGGCCAATCGTATTTGCTGTTCCACTGTTTGACTAACTCAGAAGCCTTGGTGGATGGAGGTGAGTTATCGGTTTGATAACCTGAATGTTGGATATGTATCTTATTATAGGGATATCCTTTTTGTTCAAGATCAACCAGGTAGGTCATTAGTTTGTTTTCAAAATAGTCGAAATCATTCCCATGAATGCCAAATGTATTCGCAGTCATATAGTGTTCGGCTCTGAAAGTCAATATGCGCCTACCGGATGGGGATTCCCACCAAAAGGCAGTAGGCTTATCAAAGGCAATCAGGGCACGATGTCCGTGTGTGCCCATGTTGAGGTACTTGATGCCGAGTGGTTCAAAATAGTCGGCAAAACACCATGCAATTCCATTGACATCATCTTGCATTGCTGCTGTAACTGGAATTCCAGCATCTTTAAACCTGGCTAGGGGCTTTAATGAAGCAGCCAATGTGTATTCATCAGGCATTTCATCAAAGTTGAAATACATGCCTGATACTTCAATGCGCCCTTCATTGATGCGCAGCATCAATCTGTCAATTTGATTTTGTGGACGGCTTCTTAGGTAATCATCTACTGCAAAAGCAGCTTCGCAGGTCCACCTGAATTTGGCAGCGTCAGGGTATAGATCGGTAGCATCACAGTAATCGAGGGCATAATCAATAAAGCGTAAATGTTCGGCTAAAATTTCATGCTGGGGACGGGTATACCCAATGTCGGTATGGGAATGCTGAACAAAACCAACCTCCCATTTTCGAATGGGTTTTTGGGTAAAAATGACTTCCTGAGCCAATGCTTCGGATTCAAGTCTGATCGTAATGTTTTTTTCTTTCTTAACGGGATTGATACCAACCTGGATGTTTTGAATACCGAATTGTAAGGTGGTTTTTTGAATTTCTCTATCATCGACATATATGCTAGCAGGGGTGGGTTGACCAAAATACACCACCTGAAAATTCACGGGTTGTTGCTCTTTCTTGTTTTGTGTTAACATGGCCGGATAAGTGCTGATAGTCAATCCGGTAGGTATTTTTGATAAGAAAGTCATACACCAGGCTTGACTGTTGCTCGCGCTGCCGGTAATGCTCAGTTCCAATGCATCACCTACTGGAATTTGGTTTGCTGGAATACGGAGAAACATAAATCCGAACAGGTCGTTGGCTGCATCGCGCATGGTGCTTCTGAAACTCAATGAACCTCCTATATCTAATGATTTATCCCACGAATCAAGGTTAGCGGTGGAGAATGAACCAGCTGAACTGTTATTAATCGCCAGGTGCATTTTAGCATTGCCCAGATTGGCTCCGAGTCCGGTCAGCCAAACAAACACAACTGTGTCAGCCCGGTGATCTGGCACAATTTCGGTTCTCCAGACCATGGTTTGATTGCCTTCATCGGCTCTCACTAAATAGGCATCATGTATGTCTGGAATCGACGAATTGTACCAAAACTCGGTACCTTTTACTTTCTCACCATACCCTTGGAGTAGCAGGTCGTTTTTACCGATGGGATTTTGCTGACCGAATAGATTTAATGTAGTGAATGTCAACGTCAACAGGCATAGCCAGACTCTTTTTACTTGAGATCGTATCATAGTAGTAATTTCTTATTTGTGGATTAGTTAAAAACAGGTTGTCCGCCTAACCAGGTTTCAACCACTTTAATTCTTGGAATATCAGCAGCAGCAGCAGTCATAATATCCTGATCCAGGATAACAAAGTCGGCCAGTTTTCCTGCCTCCAGGCTGCCTCTTTCTGCTTCTTCAAAACACGACTTCGCCGCCCATATTGTCATGGCTTTCAGGCATTCTTCGCGGGTCAGTGCGTTATCCATTTGCCATCCGCCTTCAGGAAATCCCTGGTGATCCATTCGGGTGAATCCGGCGTAAAAACCAAACAGTGGATTGATGTGTTCAACCGGAAAGTCGGATCCATTGGGTAACCAGCCGTTCAAGCTGAGTAATTTTTTATAGGCATATGCATGTTCAATTCGTTCGGGGCCAATTCTGTCTTTTGCCCAGTACATGTCGGAGGTAGCATGAGTGGTCTGAACTGACGGAATTATTGAAAACTGTCTGAAGAGGTCAAAATCTGAGGGATGGATGATTTGCGCATGTTCAATTCTCCACCGTCTGTCATTCTTTCCTATCAGGTAGTCTTTGTACATGTTCAGCATCAGGCGGTTAGCAGCATCCCCAATACAGTGTGTTTCAACCTGGAAATTATTATCATAGCACAGTTGGCAGATCTCATTTAAAAATGAAGTTTCCATGACTTGCAGACCCGTTTTGTTTTGTACGTCTGCATAGGGATTAATGAGTAATGCTCCTCTTGAACCCAGAGCCCCGTCTGCATAAAGCTTGACCGAGCGAACGTGCAATTTGTTTGTCTTGAAAGGTCCACTTGTAACATAGTGATCGATATTCTTTTGACTCGGGTTGAGCATGGCATAGAGACGAATGTTGAGCTCGCTACTTTGGTGCATTTGATGCAACAAATCAATCTCTTCGAATTCAAGGCCTGCATCCGCCAAAGAGGTTAAGCCAACAGCAAAACAATTGGCCTCAGCTTGTTGGAGTAGCTGCTTTAATTCTGTGTCGGTCAAAGGGGGAATGATTAGCTCAACGGCATCAGCAGCGTTGTCTATTAAGACACCCGTGCAGGAATTGTTATTTACAATTATTTCACCTCCAGGAATTTGCGAGCTTGGATTAATGCCAGCAAGTTCCAGCGCTTTTCCATTTGCAATGGCTCCATGTCCATCAATTCTTTTTAGAAAGACCGGTCGATCCGGAAACAGTTCATCCAGCCTTTTCCGGTCAGGAAAAGCTTTGACTTCCCAGTCGTTTTGATCCCATCCCCGGCCAAGTACCCAGCCTGTTTCGTCCTGGTGGTTGTGTTCAGCGAGACGTGTACAGACTTCTTCAAATGATAGAGTGCCAACCAGATCGGTCATTCGTAAGCTTTTTGCATAGCTCACAAAATGGCAGTGCGGATCATAAAATCCTGGATAAACGGGTGATCCATTCAGATCGATTTTGTCAGAACTCTTATACTTAGAGCGGATATACTTCGTGCTTCCTGTTTCAACAATTGATCCATCTCGAATGGCCATTGCTTCAAGCTGACTGAATTTTTTATCAACAGTATAAATCAGACCATCGTATATGATCTGATCGACCTGTTCTTTCTCCTGACAAGCGTTAAGCATGATAAACACTGGTATTACAAGAAAAATACTAAAACTGCGTTTCATATATTGGACAGGTATAAGTTGAAAACCAAAAGTAGGGAAAATTGTCTTATGGCACCGATTTTCCTAAATATCCGTTAAATTTATAGAAATATGCTTTGGCCCATGAAAGACAATACAGGAAAGAGATTGTTACTTCGCATATCCAGTTATTTTGTTCTGGTAAACACATTTGTATTTCTGCTGGTTGGTTGTGAGTTTATTTTACCCAATAAACCACCATACTTTGAATTAACTTCTCCTGAGGAGAAGAGGATTTATACTTTTGGTGAAGTCATTCCCATTATGTTAAATGCGTATGACAAAGATGGAACAGTTGTTGAAGTCGAATTCTATCTAAACGAAACGCTGGCTTATACCGATGAGACCGATCCGTTTGAGTTTCCATGGGCTACAGCAGATTTTGCACCTGGAGACTATGTGTTAAAAATAAAGGCCTTGGACAATGATAGCGAGCATTATATACTCAGTTACAGTTTCACTGTTATTGGTACTCTTATTGCCAATGCAGGTGATGATATTACTATCAGGTCTGCTGAACTCACTCATTCACTACTGGCCAATCAGGCTCCGGAAGGAGCAACTGGAACCTGGACAGTGATTCAAGGTGAAGGCGGCACATTCTCGGATGTTAATGCGAACAATGCTGTGTTCACAGGACAGCCCTGTACATCTTATACCCTGCGATGGACGGTGGCACACGGCTCAGTGTCTCGATCTGATGATGTAAACGTAGTATACTATCATACTCCTTCGGACGCTGTGGCCGGAGAAGACCAGTACTTTGCGGATGGTCGAAATGAGACCACACTTGCAGCGACAGCAGCTGGTGAAGGATTGGGCAGATGGAATATTGTCAGTGGAGGTACGGGTAAATTCGATGATAATCTCGATCCAACCACCAAGTTCACCGGGCAAACATGTACAGAGTATGTACTGTCTTGGACGGTTTCAACAGCTTGCGGTTCAACACAAGATGAAGTTAAAGTACATTTCGACCATATAACTGTTGCATCTAACGCTGGTCCTGATCAGGATTATATTGATGGTCGCAACACGACCACCCTGGCTGCAAATGATCCTGGAACAAACCAGGGAACCTGGTCGATTTTAAGCGGGACCGGAGGGGCATTCAGTGATGTTCATGATCCAGCAGCAACATTTGTCGGACAGGCCTGCCAGGTTTATGAGTTACAATGGGCCATTGCTTCGGGTTGCGGAGCTTCTGAAGATGAGGTGCAGATAGGCTTCGGTCATATACCAACAACTGCCTCTGCAGGTGAAGCTCAGCATTATTTGGATGGCAGGGTATTTACGATACTTGAAGGCAATGAGCCGAGTCAGGGTACCGGAGAGTGGACCGTGGTGAGTGGGGCAGGTGGAACCTTTGACGATGCAGCAAAGTACAATGCCAAATTCACGGGAACTCTTTGTGAGTCGTATGTCTTAAAGTGGACCATTGCAACGGCTTGTAGTGCCCTGGATGATGAGGTTGATATTTCATTCGGTCATACCCCTTCTGAAGCAAATGCTGGCGAAGATCAAGTGATAACTTCTGGTAATGTGGTCACTACGCTAGCGGCAAACACACCCCTGCAGGGAGGAGGGAAATGGACGATTCTTTCTGGACAGAATGGTAACGTTTTAGATCCTGATAATCCAACCAGCACCTTTACAGGTCAACTCTGCGGCGCTTATATCCTTCAATGGGAGATTTCAACGGCATGCGGCACTTCGGCAGACCAGGTTGTCATCAGCTTTGATCATGTACAGGTACCCGCTTTTGCAGGACCTGACCAAAGCTTCTTTGATGGTTCAACTTCAACCACCTTAACAGGTAATGATCCGGTTTCTTACACTGGAACCTGGACTATACTGGCGGGTTCAGGGGGTAGTTTCTCAGATGTAAATGATCCTGATGCCGCGTTCAACGGAAGCTTGGGCCAGGTGTATACTTTGCAATGGTCGATTACGTCAACTTGTGGAGTGTCAACAGATATCATGCGTGTAGCTTTCTTAACGGCCGGTGCCTTTACCGACTCAAGAGACGGCCAGGTTTATTCAACAATTGTTGTTGGTGGACAAGAATGGATGGCCAAAAATCTGAATTACAAGACTGTAAATGGTAGTTATGCCTATGGAGGTGAAGAAACGCTCAGATCAACCTATGGCTTACTGTATCAACATGAGGCAGCAAGTCAGGCCTGCCCAGCAGGATTCCATCTGCCGACTGATGCAGAATGGCGAACGCTGGAAAACATCCTGGGTATGTCGGTTGAAGCCGCACTACTCTATGGCTATCGAGGATACGAAGAAGGAGCTTCATTAAAAGAATCAGGTTTGAGTCACTGGCACTCACCGAATGCTGGTGCTGCCAATCTCATTGGTTTCACTGCCTTACCAAGTGGATACCGGGATCAACAAGGGTTCTACCAGTTAATGGGTTCATTTGCAGGCTATTGGACAGATACAGAAGATACCAATGGGATTAATGCGATTTATCGGGGATTGAGTAAGGACAAAGCCCAAATTGGGCGTGATTGGTTCAATAAGAATATGGGCTTGTCGGTTCGTTGTGTCAAAGATTAGTGGGTGATCAATAATTTACGTATTCTACCGTTAGAGTTCTATTAAGAAAAGCCAGTCAAGCTCATGCGATCATCACTTAAACTAGTGTTCTTCATTTCTGTCATAATGTGTACATGGCAGTGTGAGAAAAATGGGATTATCAGCAATCCTGATGCCAAATTAGCCTTTTCAACTGATACGGTTCTGTTCGATACCGTGTTTACTACAATTGGATCGACTACTGCGAATTTCAGGGTTTATAATCCACATAGTCAAGCTATTGAAATTGAGCGGCTTTATCTTGCTCGAGGTGAGCAGTCAAAATACAGGCTAAATGTGAATGGTACCCAGAGCAATAGCGTTGAACATATTAAGATTCCATCTAAAGACAGTATATACATTTTCGTTGAGGTCACCCTTGATCCCTCAAATCAGAATGATCCGATGGTCGTGCAGGATTCAATTGTGTTTGAAACCAATGGTCATCTACAGGATGTTGATCTAGTTGCGTTTGGGCAGGATGTTCACTTGATAAACGGACAAGTTGTGGGAACCAGTGAATGGATCAATGATAAACCGTATCTCGTGTATAACTCTATGGCTGTTGATACCGCAAAGGTTTTGACTATTATGCCAGGAACACGGATACATTTTCATAAGCGCTCATCTATGCTAGTTTACGGCACCCTTAAGGTAAAAGGGACGGTGGAAGAACCTGTGAGTTTTCTAGGAGACCGTTTGGAGGATTA
>CAYUGX010000228.1:0-8297 GCA_964444375.1 uncultured Porphyromonadaceae bacterium
ATCAAGCGGGCAACCATTCAGTTTGAACGCAACCCATCGGGTTGCCATACCCTCATCCCGGGGCACTGGGGGGGGTGGACATTTGCTTCAAGGAGCCGGAATTCCAAAAGAAGAATTGAATCAGCGAATTGTCGGTGCTACCGATAAAGACTTGCGTTATTATATGAAATCCTATATTCAGGATCAGAAAATCATCCGGGTGAATCCTGTAAACAACTGGGAGGTTGTTCCTGGCGATTGGGCTGCATCCGGTAGGAAAAAAGACTACAACTTACTGTTCGCAAATTGACGAATCGCCTCACAGGCAGGTTTCGGTTCTTCGAAGAAACCCATATGACCGGCTGATTCTAGAATCACACGGTCTGACCCTGCAGGGAGCCTGGTCTTAAGAGCAACTCTTTCAAAATCGATGAAGTTGTCTTTGCGGCCAATGATGTTCAAGCAGGGAATGCCTGCATTTTCAAGTACAGTTGACCGGTCGGAACGACTTTTCAGACCTTTTATAGCTGCAACCACAGCCGAATCACTCATGGATTGGGCCAGTTGTTTGCACAAATCCAGTTTATCATTAAAGGAGTCAAGTGTATCGGTAGCAAACATGTTCGGAATACTCTGTGAAATCAGCAGTGATCTTTGTCCTTGATCGATGATCTTGACTTCACGGTCGCGTTTGATTCTAACCTCCTCACTATCTGCTAAAGTATGGCTATGGAAGAGCGCCAGGGCTCCTAAGCGATTAGCATATTTTTCTAAAAAAGCCAAACTGGCATAGCCACCCATCGAATGCCCCACTAGCATGGCCCGGTCAATCCCGACATGGTCGAAAACTGCTTTAACCGCATCAGCCATGACCTCCATAGTCAAAACCTCGGCTGGTAATCCACTTTCTCCATGTCCGAGCATATCCATGCAGATTATTCGGTAGTCGCTGCTTAATGGCTTTGTAAAATCAGTCCAAACATCCAAAGCCAGTAAATAGCCGTGAAGAAATACTAACGGATAACCGCTTCCATGATCACTATAACGAATAGGTGCACCCTGAAATTCAATCGTCTGAAGCATGATTTTTGGTTTACACAAAAGTAAAAAAAAGTGAAGGAAGTGGTTAAAGCTTGTACATATGCCCTTCGGAAGAATAATACCCGCTAAGGGCTGGTCTTATTTAGAAAGGGTATTGAAAGAGAATGAATATCTTTGTGTTAAACCATAACCTTTTAGCATGGCAAATTTTTTAAACTCATCAATTGGGAAGAAGTTTCTAATGAGTTTGTCGGGCCTATTTCTTCTGGCTTTTCTGCTCGTACACCTCGTTTTAAATTCCTTCATTATTTTCGACAACTCCGGCAAGTTGTTCAATGAGGCTGCTCATTTTATGGCTACCAATCCGATTATCCGGGTTGTTGAGCCGGTGTTGGCCATCGGATTTCTGCTCCATATGATTTATGCTACGGTATTGACGCTTCAGAATCTTCGAACGCGACCCGTGAATTACAAGCAACAAAAACAGTCGCATGCCAGTTCATGGCCATCGAGAAATATGTTTGTTTTGGGCTTGGTTATATTCGTTTTTTTGGTGATCCACATTGCCAACTTCTTCTGGAAGATCAAATTTACCGGACATGAATTACTCGAACATGGAGCCGGTGAAATTGAAAATGCCTACCTGTTGGTCACTACCTTCTTTATTGATTGGTGGTGGATTGATGCGATTTATGTGATTGGTTCTATTGCATTGGGATTCCATCTATATCACTCTATTTGGTCTGCATTCCAAACACTGGGATGGAGTAATCAGTTATGGAGGAGAAGGCTCACCCGCCTGGCTTTGGTTGTCTCCATCATTCTTGCCGGTGGATTTGCAGTGATTCCGCTTTGGGTCAAAATCGCCTCCATGCTGTAATGTTTAACCAAAGTAAAAGAGAAAGCAATGAGTATTACAATAAATTCAAAAATACCTGCCGGTCCGGTTGCTGAAAAGTGGACCAAATATAAGGCAGAACAAGATTTGGTTAATCCTGCCAACAAGCGAAAACTGGATATCATTGTCGTTGGTACCGGATTAGGTGGTGCTGCTGCTGCCGCATCACTTGGGGAATTGGGTTTTAAGGTGAAGAATTTCTGTTATTCAGACAGCCCCAGACGAGCCCACAGCATAGCCGCTCAGGGTGGTATTAATGCTGCTAAAAATTACCAGAATGATGGTGACAGTGTATATCGATTGTTTTACGATACGGTAAAAGGAGGAGATTATCGTGCCCGTGAGGCCAATGTCTACCGGCTGGCCGAGGTGAGTAATGATATAATTGATCAGTGTGTGGCGCAAGGTGTACCTTTTGCCCGTGATTACGCAGGCTATCTCGACAACCGCTCCTTTGGCGGAGCATTGGTATCTCGTACTTTTTACGCCAGAGGTCAAACCGGCCAGCAATTATTACTGGGTGCATACGGATCTCTAAACCGGCAGATTGCTGCAGGCACCGTGACCATGTACACCCGAACTGAGATGATGGATGTCGTAATCGTAGATGGCCGGGCGCGAGGAATCGTTACGCGTGACTTAGTTACTGGCCAGCTCGACACTCATTTTGGTCATGCTGTTGTACTGGCAACTGGCGGTTATGGGAATGTGTACTTCTTATCAACCAATGCCATGGGTTCGAATGGAAGCGCTGCCGTAAAAGCCTACAAAAAAGGAGCCTTGTTCGGCAATCCGGCTTTTGTACAAATCCACCCAACCTGCATCCCTGTTCATGGTGAGTTTCAGTCGAAATTGACCCTGATGTCTGAAAGTTTGCGGAATGACGGACGTATTTGGGTACCGAAAAACAAGGAAGATGCAGAAAAGATTCGTGCAGGCAAACTAAAGCCCACGGCGTTAGTTGAAGAAGACAGAGACTACTATCTCGAAAGACGCTATCCGGCCTTTGGAAATTTAGTGCCACGCGATGTGGCTTCCAGGGCTGCCAAAGAGCGATGTGATGCCGGATTCGGAGTAGGTACCGGACAGGCTGTTTACCTTGATTTCAAACATTCAATTGAACGCTTAGGTAAATCAGCTATTGAAGAACGCTACGGCAATCTTTTCCAGATGTATGAGAAGATCGTTGATGAGAATCCCTATGAAACCCCAATGATGATCTACCCAGCGGTGCATTACACCATGGGAGGTATTTGGGTTGATTACGAGTTGCAAACGACCATTCCTGGCTTGTTTTCCATCGGTGAGGCCAACTTTTCGGATCACGGAGCCAATCGCTTAGGGGCATCTGCCCTCATGCAGGGTTTGGCTGATGGTTATTTCGTTTTACCCTACACCATCCAAAACTACCTGGCTGATCAAATCGGTGTTCCCCGAATGGATCCGGTAGAATTAGATGAATTCAAGCAAGCCCAGGAAGAAACGCAAGGCCTGATAGAAAAACTATTCGCTGTTAAGGGATCACGCAGTGTTGATTCCATACATAAAGAATTGGGCCAGATCATGTGGGATTATGTGGGCATGGGCAGAACAGCTGAGGGCCTCAAAAAAGGGATTGAAAAAATCAAAGCACTGCGAAAGGTATTTTGGGAAGATGTTCGTATACCTGGGTCAGCTGATACCATTAATCCTGAACTGGAAAAAGCCTGCCGGCTAATCGATTTTATTGACATTGGTGAATTGATGGCCCAGGATGCATTGCACCGCGATGAATCTTGCGGAGGACACTTTAGAGAAGAATTCCAAACTCCTGAAGGCGAAGCACTTCGTGACGATAAAAAGTTCATGTATGTGGCAGCTTGGGAATACAAGGGTTCTGATCAATCGGCCACTCTGCATAAAGAATCCCTTGATTATGAAGCAATTGAAGTGAAAACGAGAAACTATAAATAAGTAACAGTATGGATCTCACACTCAAAGTATGGCGGCAAGAAAATGCCAAAGTAAAAGGAAAATTTGAAGCCTATCAAATAAAAAATATTAGCCCCGACAGTTCTTTTCTTGAAATGATTGATGTACTCAATGAACAGCTCATTCAAGATGGCAAGGAACCTGTTGCTTTTGATCACGATTGCCGTGAAGGCATCTGTGGAATGTGCAGTTTATTCATTAACGGACGGGCCCATGGGCCCGATGAGGACATCACCACCTGCCAGTTACACATGCGCAAGTTTAAAGACGGTGATACCATCGTGATTGAGCCCTGGCGGTCAAACGGATTTCCCGTCATTAAAGACCTTATGGTCGATCGCAATGCCTTTGATACCATCTTACAGGCCGGTGGATTTATCTCAGCCAATACCGGATCAAGCCCAGATTCAAATGCCATTCCCATCGGGAAAGAAAAGGCTGATGAAGCCATGGATGCTGCCAGTTGTATCGGTTGTGGTGGCTGCGTAGCCACGTGCAAGAATTCTTCAGCCATGCTATTTGTGTCTTCCAAAGTGAGCCAGCTGGCTCTACTACCCCAGGGAAAGCATGAAGCGGTTCGCCGCGCAAAAGCCATGGTTGCCAAAATGGATGAGTTGGGTTTTGGTCACTGCACCAACACCGGTGCATGTGAAGTGGAATGTCCGAAGGGGATTTCGCTTGATCACATTGCTAGGTTGAATCGGGAGTTTCTGATTGCAAACCTTAAACCCTAAATTGAGACCTAGGGCCCAAGACCTAAGACCTAAGCTTGCCCCCGACGAGATCGGGGGACCCAAATTAGACATAAGATCTAAGAAAAAAAGACTCAAGTTTGTTATCCTACTTGAGTCTTTTCTTATTTCTTAACTTCAGTCTTGAAGTCTTAAGACTTTGGTCTGATTTGGGTCTTGGATCTTGGGTCTTGGGTCTTAGCTTTTGCAGGTATTTTCTATGTCTTCTACTGTTTTGGGAATGGGCTTTCCGAGCAGTCTCCAACCGTCATCGGTGACGAGAATATCGTCTTCTATTCGGATGCCGCCAAAATCTTTGTAGGTTTCTACCTTGTCGTAATTGATGAATTGGTTGAATTTGCCTTCTGCCTTCCATTGATCGATCAAATCAGGAATGAAGTAACAACCGGGCTCAACAGTCATGACGAATCCCGGTTCGAGTTTGCGTCCCATTCGAAGGAAGGCCAACCCAAATTGGCTTGATCGTTGAATCTCATCGTTGTAGCCCACGTAGTTTTCTCCGAGTCCTTCCATATCGTGAACGTCAATTCCCATCATGTGTCCCAAACCGTGTGGGAAAAACAAGGCGTGAGCTCCGGCAGCAACCGCAGCGTCAACGTCACCCTTCATCAGACCCAGGTCTTTCAATCCGGTAGCGATGGTTTTGGCTGCGAGCAAATGACAATCGCGATTCAATACCCCGGGGGCCATGGCTTCAATAGCCTTAACATTAGCTTCAAGAACAATATTGTAAATGCCTTTTTGTCTTTCGTTAAACTTTCCACCTACCGGTACCGTACGAGTGATATCAGAAGAATAATGCAGGCCGGTTTCAGCTCCAGCGTCAACCACCATCATTCGACCCAGTTCCAGGGTGTTTCCATGGTAATGATTATGCAGGGTTTGCCCGTTGATACTCAGAATAATAGGAAAGGATACGGGCCCCCCGTTGGCCAGGGCAATCCCCTCAATGGTGCCTGCAATTTCTTGTTCAACAATTCCTGGATGAGCCATTTTCATTGCCGTAGTATGCATCAGATAAGCCGTGTCAACTGCCTTCTCTATCTCAACAATCTCATATTCATCTTTCACCGAGCGCAAATTGACAACAGCTTTAATGAATTCCTCACTCACAAGTTCATTCACTTTGAAGCTGTTTACTCCGGTCAAGCGTTCCAGTTCCATCTTTGTCTCACCCCGGTACGGGGGCAAAATATGAACCGGACGTCCTTGATCCATAGCCTTTTTGACGGCCTTTTCTAATTCAGCATAGGGTGCGGTTTTCTCAACACCAACTTTAGCAGCACGATCGGTCAGCAGGGGTTGAACACCCATCCAAATAATGTCATCTATATCAACATCATTACCGAAAATAATATCCTCGCCACTGTCAAGATCCATAACTCCAGCCAGACCGGCTTGATTGAGGCCGAAGAAGTAAATGAAATTACTATCCTGTCTGAAATGGTAGGGGTTGGCTGGATAATTAAAGGCTGCATCGGTATTCCCCGGAAACAGCAATAAACCCGATTGGAGCTGCTTCCTGAGCCCGTCGCGTCGGTTCTTATATACGGATGAATCAAACATAATTTGAAATTTAAGTTATTCATTAAGAGAACTACGAATTTAACCGAAAGTTTTAGGGAGACATAACTTTTTACTTTTTTTTATCCTGCCGGATTTTGGTATTTTCATCTCCCTCAAACCGGAGGTGAATTTTGCCATACAGACGATTGCCCACGACTGATGCTGCCAGACGACGCGCATTGCAGGCAGCAAGTGCTAAAGCCGAACAACTGGAGCTCGGACAACTGGCCTTTTCTACTCGCTTCATCCACCCCTTGCAAAATTACCTGCAACAGCTAGAAACCATTAAATACCAGCAAGATCAATCCTGGAATCAGGTGGTGTCACAGAATAAAGAACATCAGAAGAAAGCTGCCAAAGCCAGGCTATACCTCACTCATTTCATCCAGGTATTGAATATGGGTATACAACGTGAAGAGATTCCACCCACCGTACGTAAATTATTCAGCCTTGAAGAGCTAGGGAGTCGCCTGCCTAACCTGACAACCGATCAGCACCTACTCGATTGGGGCCAGGCAATAATAGATGGAGAAGGAAAGCGTATACGAACCGGAGGCTCACCCATCATGAATCCGACCATCGGGAACGTCAGGGTGTGGTACGATCGTTTCAAAGAAAGTAATCACTATCAGCAAACAGCCCAGAAATCATATAAGCGAGCAAATAATCAACTGATCGATATCCGAAGAAAAACCGACCTGCTTCTTCAAACAATCTGGAATGAGATCGAAGAATTCTATCAAGACCTCAATCCCGATGAAAAGCGTAAGAATTGTAGTGAATACGGAGTGGTATACATCTACCGTAAATCAGAAAAACAAGCTACTTAAGTTCGGCAGCAATTTTTTCTTTCAACTCCTTGAATTCAGCTTCTTTAAAACCACGTGATTGATAAATCAGACGGCCTTTTTTATCAAAGAGGTAATTCCGGGGAATGTATTTTTCGGCAAACTGTTTGTAGCAACTGCGATCCAAATCACCATAAAATGGCATAGTATATCCTGCTTCTGTCAAGAAAGGGGTAATCTTTTCAGAACCTTCCTCCCGGCCAATGATCATGAGTACAAAATCATAGTGAGCAGAGCTTTATACATCTGATTTGGGTTTAAAACTGTTAGTAAAATTTCGACTAAACCATACCAGTAAAAAGACGCTTAGCAGTGCATAGGTCCAGGCCCATGAGCCGGTAGCAATAGAATCTACAGTTGATTCAGTCAGATCTCCGGTGTAGAAGAAATAGGCCACCACCGGTATTGTATTATGTAATAAATGTGCCAGAATCGGAAACCAGAGGTTTTTCGACCACACAAATAAGTAGCCGAACAAAATCCCAAGTATGAAGCGGGGCAAGAATCCATAAAATTGCATGTGCAAGGCAGAAAAAAAGAAAGCCGTCACGATAACGGCTACATGCACATTCTTAAACCACCGGGTAAAAATGGGTTGAATCATGCCTCTGAAAAACATCTCTTCACCGAAAGCAGGAATAACAGCAACCATCAACAAATTGACCAGCAATCCAGACAGTGTACTAACCTCCAGGAATGATTCAGTCAACTCCATGGCATTGTCTTCCATGCGCTCCATCCAGCTTTCTAAACCATGTAAAAAATCCGGTAGGTGAAGATTCTGATTCACCACACCGGTCCAGGCTACAATAGGTTGGGCAGCAACAATAATAAACAATAACCAGGTCAGAGACCTCCAAGATAAGCGGTGATTAAATCCTAACCAGCGAAAAGGTTTTGAAGAAGCGAGCAGTGCCAGAAAAATAGCTGGTACGATGAATAGACCAATGGAATTGAGAATCTGAACAAACTTAAGCAGTGGGATGTTATCGGCATACTGGCCGTCGAATAAGCCGGTGAGATCAGCCAGGGGTACATCGTAGATCAACATGGCACCCTGGATTGCCAGGAAATTGAAGACGAAGAAGCAGACGATGGCAACGAGGGCCAGAAAGATAATCTGTAAATAGGGCCTCAGTCGAGCATAAAATCGATCTTCCATAGGCCACAAAAATAGAAAAATTGTCCAAGCCGGCGGGGGTAAAAACCCCCTTACCGGCAGGAACAATAAAATTAATCACG
>CAYUGX010000229.1:0-8295 GCA_964444375.1 uncultured Porphyromonadaceae bacterium
ATTGCTTAATCCTGACCTGAATCTGGTCACCTGATTTTACATCTACTTCATAATCAATACCCTGGGCTGAGTCAAAATTGTAATAGGCAGTTGCCGTTCTATAACCACCATTGCCATCCGGTAGGAGATTCAGAAGATGATCGCTTGAATCCGTCATGTGGGTAAACCAGTTTCGATAGGAATAGGTGAGATAATCCAGTATTTCTTTTCCAGTAAGCTCCATAGTATACAGCAGATTTTCAAATCGATAGAGTGCAAAGAGGTCATCAACTTTCAAGGTTCTGGCGGGTAGGTTGGTGTTATATGATAGGGGAGCAGCCATTGATATATCCACCTGGCCAACAGTTAGTTGAACATGGTGGATGAAAGTCATGAAAGCCGAGGGACCAAAGAATGACTCAGGGGTTGACAAGGGCGTCTCCAGTTCACCAATTTCAAGATTCACGTATCGTTTTACTGCTTCAATCTGTGGGTCGAAATAGGCAATATAATCCTGATCAGGCTCTACATTCCGCATTGAAGCAATGTGTCCATGGCTTTCCTGAACGATCCATTTCCTGCCGTTTTTAGTCAGTGTCAAATTGGCGATGGCAAGCTCTCTTGCCTTACTGGTTGAGCCGAGAACCAAAACTGAATCGCCCTCCGGATCAATCTGATATTCATTCCAGGTTTTGTGATCATGACCGGCAAAGATGACATCAAATCCAGGCACCTGTTGAGCCACCAACTTGACGGCATTTTCATTTTTATGCGTTTGGGCATCCTGATTGTTGTAGTTGTACTCTACCCCGGCATGAAACAGGCCGACCATCAAGTCGGGCTTTTCTTCATCGAGTATGTGGGGTACCCAGGCTTTCGCTGATTCAATCATGTCATCGAAGCGCATGCCAGACCAGATGTTTTCTGGAAGCCAATCGGGTATGCGTGGTGTAATGAGTCCCAGTACAGCGATTTTGACTCCTTGCTTGTTAATTATCGAATACGGACTGAAATAAGGTTTTTCAGATTGGGTGTTGATACAATTGGCGGCCAACCAGGGAATAGAGAGTTCCTGCTTTATGCGATCGTACACCGGGTGTCCGGTTTCAATATCGTGGTTTCCAATCGTCGCGGCATCGTATTGCAAATAATGCATGATATCGGTAAACAGGTGAGCTCTTGAGCTGTCTTCAAAATTGTAATAATATACTGATGGATCACCCTGCAATATGTCTCCATTATCGAGTAGAATGACGCTTTCTTCATTTTCTTGCCGGATGGTTTTTATGTAGCTGCTGACCTTTGCCATTGAACCGGTATGCTCAATCCCGGTGATGGGATCAACCGGAAAAAAAGCACCATGCACATCAGTTGTACTGATGATCTTAAGCTTGACTTCACCTGGGGCACAAGCGTTTAAAATGACAAATACGTAAATAATCATAAAAATGAACAGCGGTCGTTTCATCGTCAATTCTTTTTACTAAAGAAACAAAAAAAACCGGCCAGGAGTTTGCCTGAAATTCAGGATAACTGCCGGACCGGCTATTCAACACTGTTCTGCGGGTTAGTTTCCCCGACCAAAACCTGACCGATTACCGGGTCGGTCAAAACCCCTACCATGAAAATAATGTCCTCGTTTTTGGGAATTGTCCGTTCTTCCTTGCCTGAGATGATTGGCTCTTTGTTTTCCGATTCGTTGGCCTCTTTTTTTTGTGAATTGCTTGAGCGCTTTTACTTTTTTGAGTTGTTCGGGCGTGAAAATAGCCTCCATTTCATCTTGATTGTTAAGCCGCTTTTTCAGGAGACTGGCTTTGGTTGCAGCCACATCATCGATGGTTTTCTCAATGGCTTTCTTATCACGATCAGCTGCGCTAAGTAAGGTTCTCAAATGGGCCTCCTTTTCTTTGATGAGGTTCTGTGTGTAGCGCATATCCTGCTGGTGTTTCATGCGCAAGTCTTTAAGCTGTACTTTCTGCTCATCGCTTAGCTCAAGCTTTTCTGCGATCATGGCGCCTTTTTCAAATTTCCCTAAGCCGGGATGATTCATTTTACCTCTCATGGGCCGGTCGGGCCGTTGGGCCATGATGGATCCTGTGGTGACCAGGAGAACCAATAACATACTGATTGCTGTTTTTTTTCTATTTCTCTTCATGTCTCATTTTTTTAAATGGGTTACACCACTTTGATTAAATGGATACGAAAAGGTTTAACGAAACAGTAAATGTCAGCCAGGAATCACGAGTTATTTCAAGAGGGAAAGAGTCTCTTGCATGGTGTTGTCAATTCTGTGAATGATGGGATAGAACCCCTCATTATCAATGGTATTTCGGGCAATATAGGCATGTAGTTGACTGGTCATAACCTCGCGCGACCGATCAATTTGATCGGCATGATCTTGTACCCCATGATCACTGGCATAGCTAAGAAAAGAATTCACCACATCTTGGTTTGTGAGATACTCATCGATGGCTTCCCAGTTTGAAAGTTCTTGCAGCTCCGCCCGGTGATAGTCTGCGTATTTCAAGGCAAAATTGTAAATCAGGCGCTTATTCGAGATCTCTCTCAGATAGGGAGTTATGCCTACCGTATCATATGGTATGAAGTAATCTGGCATGATACCACCACCACCAAAAACGATTCGCCCGCCCGGTGTTTCAAATTTTAGTGAGTCAGGGAAGTCGATACTATCTTTTTCCATGAATTCACCAGATTGGAAGCGGTGATAAATATCCATGTAATAGTCGCGGTGTCCGTTCTCATAGGACTTCTGGATACAGCGCCCGGTAGGTGAATAGTAGCGAGCTGTGGTCAGTCTGATCGCTGAGCCATCCGACAGGGTGGCTTGCTCCTGAACCAAGCCTTTTCCGAATGATCGCCGGCCAATGATGATGCCCCTGTCGTTGTCTTGAATGGCGCCAGCCACAATTTCTGAGGCCGAAGCTGAACCTTCATTGATCAAGACAGCAACTTCCAGATCTTTTGCTTGTTCACTTTTTGTGGCCAATACGTCTTCACGGGGTCTTGAATGACCTTCGGTGTAAACAATCAGGGTTTTATCCGGCAGGAACTCATCTGCAATTCTAGTGGCCGGATCCATGATGCCACCACCATTGTCTCTCAAATCGATGATTAATTTTGTACAACCGGCTTCTTTGAGCTTCGTTAGGTGAGCCTCAAATTCAGGGAATGTAGACTGAGAGAAGGTAGAGATCTTTAAATAACCAATTTGGTCGGTCACCATGTAAGATACGTCTACACTAAACAGTGGGATTTTACCGCGGGTTATGGTGAAATCGAGCTCGGCCAGGTCAGTCTTCCGGTAAATGCCTACATCGACTTTAGATCCTCGAGGTCCTCTCAGCATACTCACAATAGAATCTTCTGGCATGTTTACACCGGCAACCGGCTTCTCATTTACCGCAATGATTCTATCACCTGCCTGTATGCCTACTTTCTCTGACGGGCCACCTTTGACTGCCTGAATAACTAAAATGGTATCCTCCACCATGTTGAACTGAACACCGATGCCGTCAAAATTACCCCGAAGGGTCTCGTTAGCTGCTGCTAAATCTCTTGGTGGCAGATAGTATGAATGTGGGTCGAGATTTTTTAAAATCTCTGGAATCAATCCTTCACTAATATCGTCTCGGTTAACAGAATCAACATAGTTCTTTTCAACGAAATTGAGTATAGAGGATATCTTGTCTTGTTGGGTAAAGACCTTAAAGGGCATCTGACTGCTTGATTGCTTTTCAACGAGCTTTCCGAGTAACAAACCCACTACGATAGATACAGCCACGATGAGCGGCATCCAAATTGTTATCCTTTTATTTTTGTTTCCCACGACTAAATTTCAATAAATTCTGTTGCAATCCCAGCCCGATCAAGCAGCTCAATTCCTTCTTTCGACCGGTATTTATCAGCATATACGACCCGTTCAATACCTGCTTGAATGATCAACTTGGCACACTCTATGCAGGGAGAGGCTGTGATATACAGGGTAGCTCCCTCTGAGCTTTGGTTGGTTTTGGCTACTTTGGTAATCGCATTGGCTTCGGCATGGAGCACATAAGATTTGGTTTTCCCCTCTTCGTCTTCGCATATGTTTTCAAATCCGGTAGGAGTGCCATTGTATCCATCAGAGATGATCATCTTGTTTTTGACGATCAAAGCACCTACCTGCCTGCGTTCACAGTATGAATTCTCAGCCCAGACCTTAGCCATCCGAAGATAGCGTCTATCGACCAGTGATTGCTTTTTCGCTACTTTACTCATGTTGTCACCTTGCCAAATTACCCACCAAAGCTATAAAAATGCTGGTTACGAGGGTAACAACGCACAACAACTTTTGTTATGACCAGAGTGACTGACTATTTCTTTTTAGTCCCTTTTGGTGGGGGTGGTGCAACCTTACGGTCTTTTGATCGTGGTCGAGTTTTTCCATATGTTCCAGCAAATAGCTTTCCTCTTCTGGTTTTTTTGTCGCCTTTTCCCATGGTCTCAATTGTTTGTGCTACCCAATTTAAGAAGAATCTTACTGATCAGGAAGCGAAAGGAGATTTTTATGTTGGGCCTAAAGGCGTCAAAACACGGCAAATTATCGGTTCGCTGCTTCAAACAATAAAGGGTCGATGCGGGAAATAAGAGCTATTTGTCTGATTCTTGTTGGTCAATTATTTGTATTACAGAATCAGAATCAACAGAATAGGTAAAAGAGAAAGTGAAGGAGGAACCTACGCCTTGCTCTGAATCCAATTGTATGCTCCCTCCAAGGATATCGACAATCTTAGATACGATGCTCAAGCCCAACCCTGTTCCTTTTGAGAATTGATCCAACTTGGTAAAACGCTCAAACACCCTGTGATGATTCTCTTTTGCAATACCTATGCCCGTGTCAGTTACAAAGCATTGTAACTGATTGTTCTCATCTGTTTTGTATCCAAAGCAGATTTTCCCTGACCGGGTAAACTTGACAGCATTTGATAGCAAATCTGCGTAAACTTGTTTAACTCGATATTGATCAGCATTAATCATAATTTTGCTTGATGAGCACTGGGTGATTAGTTCAACACCGTCAGGACACTCAGGGAGCATAATTTGCTTTAGTTCATTGATGATTTCATTGAGATTAAATGGTTTTTTCTGTAGATCCATTACCCCTGCTTCTACTTTGGCAAAATCAATTATATCGTTGATAATCTTTAGAAGTAATTCATTCTGAGTATTGATAATTCTAACGAATTCGTCTAATTCTGGATCATCTGAGCTATCGGCAATCAGGTTGGAGAAACCAAGAATAGCATTAAGCGGTGTTCTTATTTCATGACTCATGGATGCAAGAAAAGCCGATTTAAGATGATCTGACTCTTCAGCCTTTTCCTTTGCTTTGATAAGTTCTACCTGGTATTGCTGATTAACCTGAACCTTCCATACTGCATCCATGATTAAGGTTATCTGTTTAATATCCTGGGATGTATACTTATTTTCAAGTCCGGCCAAAACTATTACCGCTTTAACTGCCTTGTCGTATTGGAATGGTAGAATTAAACACTTGCTAATGTCATCGTCTAAAAAACCAAGGGTATCCTGAATCTTTGATCCCTCAACAGGTAAAGTGTAATTTGCAGGTTTACCAACTGTGATCGTTTCTTGCCAGAACGCAGACGTGTTGAGATCAATGGATTCAGGTATTTTTGTCTTGGCTGTGTCGGGTGATTTCCTGTCAGCAAGACAAATCAGGCGTAGTTGATCATCATTTTTAAGATAATCGTAGAGGTAGCCTTGCTCGCTCCTCGTCAGTTTGACAATTTGCTTTACCGCATATTTTCTTAACTGATCGAGATTATCAAAAATGTTTTGAGATATAGCCAACATGCTCTCCAGTCGGATATTGTTGAGTTCTAGTTCTTCTTGATATCTTTTAGTATCAGTTATGTCTCGTAAAATTACCTGTGTATATATCTCATCGAAAATGGTGTATGAAGAGACTCTGACATCCATGATGAATTTGGTTCTATTTTTCCGCAATCCTATGGTAATAAACTCATCATCCTGTTTTTTCAATTCTGAGAAATCTTTAATCCTGTGTCTTTCTTCAGGAGCCACCAATTCTACGGGATGGATACTGAGGATCTCTTGGTCAGATGAATAACCGAATAGTTTGACAAATGCTTCATTGGCATTGACAAAGGTTTCATCTTTAAGGACACCAACAGCATCCATTGAGTTATTAAAAATAGATCGAAATCGTATTTCACTTTTTGTGAGTGATCGTTCTCCCTCAATACGTTGCATTTCACCAGCGATCCTATCGGCAAACAGTTCAAATAGTGACTGTGAAAATTCGGGATCAACTATCGGCTCTGAAAAAATGGAAACAAGTATTCCAATCACTCTTTTTGTCTTGCTTATCAGAGGAGTAGCCAGGTAACCGTTAATGGAGGGGTCTGACAGAATGTTGTAATTTGGATATAGTTCGAGGATGTTATTGAAATGGATACTGCTAGATCCAGAAATGGTTTTTTCACATGGTGTTCCTTCAAGATTGTAAATAATGTTATCCAATAATTTACCCGCTTGAGAAATAGCTATTGTTCTTATCTGACGATCCGAAGTTACATCTCCGATGAAAGAATAGGATGCACCCGTATTTTCTTCTAAGGTTTTAACTATTTCACAGAAATATTCATCACCAGATTTTCCAGAAGTGTTTTCGATAATTTTCTTTAATGTTTCTTCGCTTTTTGACAAAGCCAGTTGCGCTAGTCTCAGTTCAGTAATGTCTGTAGAACTGGTCCATAAATGAGTCAGATACCCGTCCTTAATTAAACCATGCCAATTCTCCAGTCCATAATATTCATCGCCTGAGGCGTGTTTTTCGTATATCTCATAGTTCTGAAGAGTATAGTTGTTTTTGATGAATTGTCTGAAGGCTTCGTCAAGGGTTTTTGTTTTGATGAGATCAATATACCTTTTGCCGATAAGGTTATCTAAGGTTTCAAGACCCAATGATTTTGCAACCGTTTTATTACCATCGATACAAATTGAGTTGTAAATCATATCAATTTGTTTGCTTACCGGCAATTCCACATGGAGTTTATCGGGCACTTTCCAATAGGCAACTTCGTCAGTGGATGCATTGATGAAATCGGTATAATGCATTTGGGTTTTCCGTAATTCTTCTTCAGCCAATTTTCTATCGGTAATATCCTCTGCAATACCAGCAATTCTAACTATTTCTCCATTTTTGTCTTTCACAGGATAACCCCGGTCATGGATGTCCCTGATTGAATTATCAGGTCGACATATGCGGTATTCTATACTGTAAGGACCCTGGTCTGCTCGTGAGAGTGTTTGTATTGCTTTTTCTCGATCTTCCGGGATGATTGATTTTGTGAACTCATCGATAGTTTCATACACTTTTGTTGCAGGTCTGTTCCAGATTCTTTCATATCCAGGGCTCAGATATAATACATCTTTAGTTTTCCAGTCAAGGAGCCAAAAAACTTCGTTGATGTGTTCAGCTAGCTGTCTAAATCTTTCTTCTTGCTCTTTAAGTTCATACGTTCTGCTATCGACGATGTCGTCCAGATTTTTTTTAATCCGGTATAGCTCAATATGTGTTTTTACCCGAGCTATCGTCTCTTTCTCTTCAAAGGGTTTGGTAATGTAATCAACGCCTCCCTCTTCAAATGCTTTTACTTTGATATGAGGATCATCATGTGCCGTTAAAAAGATAATTGGAATGTCAGAGAATCGCTCATCACTTTTTAATCGTTCACAAACTTCAAATCCACTGATATCAGGCAGATTGATATCCAGCAAGATTAAATCTGTGAAACCTTTCTCGATGGCCTGAAGTGCAAGTTCACCAAAAGGAACACCACGGACCTTGATGTTATTCAGCCTGAGTAGTTCACTGATGGAATTCAGACTAGCTACATCATCTTCTACAATTAAAACTGTTGCATTTGTAACCATGAGAGGCAATTTTACCTATGTTTCATCATCAAGATAATCCTGTAAAATGGCAATAATGTCAACCATCCTGAAATCATCCACGAGCCTGGATATCTTTTGACAGAAATCTGAGACTGATGGCTCCCTTTTTTCGATATCCGTTAGGAGGTCTTTTATCTTTTTGTATTCATATTTTTTTGCAATAGCATAAAGCTGCTTAATAGATTCTGTCGAGGGTTGATTGTCTTTGGGAGCACGTGATACTTCTGATTTTCTATCGGTTGATTTTTTGTCGTAACTCCATTTGATTTTCAGTTGTCTTTCTAAGGCAGCGAACAAGTAATTATATTGTAC
>CAYUGX010000230.1:0-8291 GCA_964444375.1 uncultured Porphyromonadaceae bacterium
GCTTTCTCAAGCAATCTTGACGTGTACTGATTGTAATTCATTCTTTAAACTGAACAGGCAAAATTAATAAGCCCTTCAAGGATACGCAATTTTTTTCTATCTCTTTGATTTAGTAACTATGCACCAATCTAAAAGTTTGCCTATGTCTCCGCTTCTCGTTCTCATAGTTGTGCTGGTTTATTTCTCGATTTTGTTGATCATTTCAAGGCTGACAGCGGGCCAGGCAGATAACGCTACCTTTTTTATTGGCAAACGTGAAAGCCCGTGGTATGTTGTGGCCTTCGGAATGATTGGCGCCTCTTTATCGGGTGTTACCTTTATTTCTGTTCCAGGTTGGGTAGAGGCCAGTCAGTTTGCCTATGTGCAGATGGTACTTGGCTATTTGTTGGGTTATCTGCTTATCGCAACTGTACTGTTGCCGCTGTATTACCGATTAAATCTGACTTCAATTTACGGCTATTTGCAAAGCCGTTTTGGATTTTGGTCATACAAATCAGGAGCAGCCTTCTTCCTGTTATCCAGAACCATGGGTGCTTCAGCTCGACTGTTCATTGTAGCCTCAGTGTTGCAGCTCACGGTATTTGATGCTTGGAATTTCCCCTTTTTCCTTACTATACTGATCACAATTGCATTAATTTTTCTTTATACCTACCGAGGAGGTATCAGAACCATAATCTGGACAGATACTCTGCAGACCTTTTTTATGCTGTTGGCCGTTATTCTGGCTGTTATTATACTCTCGAAAGAAATGGGTTTGAGTTTTTCACAATTGTGGACTGAGATCCAGGAGTCAGATTATTCTCGTGTTTGGTTTTTTGATGATTTTGTTGGTGACCGGAAACATTTCATAAAGTATTTCCTCGGGGGTGCTTTCATAACCATTACCATGACTGGCCTTGATCAGGACATGATGCAGAAAAACCTGAGTTGCCGTAACCTGAAGGATGCGAAAAAAAACATGTTCTGGTTTAGCCTTTCGTTGGTGCCTGTGAACCTGATATTTCTTGGCTTGGGTGCATTGCTCTTAATGTATGTGCGCCGAACAGGCTTGACTCTGCCAGCTTCGATGGATGATTTGTTTCCCATGATTGCTACCCAAAGTGGATTACCGATTATTCTAGCCCTGGTTTTCATGATTGGACTGATCGCTGCTGCTTTTTCAAGTGCCGACTCTGCGCTAACTTCATTAACGACCTCAGTCACGGTAGACATGCTCGGAAAAGAACATGCACCAGACAAAGAAGCCAAAAAGATCAGGTACATGGTTCACGCCGGATTATCACTTTTGTTGTTGTCTATGATCTTGTTGTTTAGGTCATTGAATGACAGAAGCGTGATAGATACCTTGTTTACCCTGGCTGGATTTACCTATGGTCCCCTGCTAGGCCTTTATGCATTTGGTTTAAGCACCAGGCGACAAGTTATAGACCGGATGGTGCCATTCATTGCACTCGCCAGTCCGGTGCTAACCTTTCTTTTTCAACTATTTGCCAAGCAATTTCTGGGTGGGTATGTTTTTTCTTTTGAGCACCTTATAATAAATGGCCTGCTGACGTTTACCCTGTTATGGATTTTTAGCAGCAGGCCATCTGGTCAAAAACTTAAAGTTTCCTAATCAGTCTTACTCATAGAATAAATGTCATCAATTAGTGATGCATATTTTTCATGAAGAATCCTTCTTTTAAGTTTTAGTGTTGGTGACATTTCTCCGGTAGCCGGTGACCATTCATCAACAATCAGCTTGAATCGCTTAATCTTTTCATGATCAGCCAGACCCTTATTGATTTCATTGACCTCTTTTTGGTATCGATCTGTAATCTCTTTCCGTTGAATCAATTCAGCGTTGTCACGGTAGTGATAGCTCTTACGCGCACAATAGTCATGTAAAAACCTGAAGTTAGGTGATATAATGGCAGAAGTGAATTTTTGGTTTTCGCCAACTACCATAATCTGCTCAACGAAGAATGATTCTTTGGCCTTATTCTCAATCATTTGTGGTGCAATATACTTGCCTCCAGAATTCTTAAAGATTTCTTTTTTGCGATCGGTGATTTTCAGGAATTTACCATCTATCATCTTTCCAACGTCGCCAGTATGGAACCATCCATCTGCATCAATAACCTCATTAGTGAGTTTTTCGTTCTTGTAATATCCCATCATGATATTGGGCCCCCTGGCGAGAATCTCTCCGTCTTCAGCTATCTTAACTTCAACGTCTCTTACTACAGTTCCGACCGTGCCGAACTTATTATTCGGATAAGTCTTCTCATTAGCGGCAATCACCGGAGAAGTCTCAGTGAGGCCATAACCTTCCTGGATAGGAATGCAAGCTGCTGTAAATACCCGGGCTAAACGCGGTTGCAAGGCTGCAGCTCCTGTTACTATGAATTTGAGCTGCCCACCGAGTCCTTCACGCCATTTAGAGAAAACCAACTTATTGGCAATCTTTAATTTCCATTCGTAAAATCCACCATTGGCTCGATTCAATTCATAGCGTTGTCCGAGGTTAACCGCCCAGAAGAATATGGTCTTTTTAATTCCTTTTAGTGCTTTGCCCTTCGCAATGATCTTGTCGTAAACAACTTCAAGAACCCTGGGAACAGTAACAAATGCCCCCACTTTCAATTCTCTGAGATCGGCAGCAATTGTACCCAAGCCTTCTGCATAATGGATGCCATAGCCCCTGAGTTGATAGGCATAACTAACGGTTCTTTCAAAAATATGGCAGAGGGGTAAGAAACTCAGCACTTTGTCCCAGTGTTCCAGGGTTAAGAGCTGCTGAGCAGACATTAGGTTTGATGCAACGTTCTTGTGGGAAAGCATAACCCCTTTTGATACTCCGGTTGTTCCGGATGTATAAATAATCGTAAAAAGGTCTTCAGTCTTGATGGATGATTTGATTTTTTCAACTTCAGCTTCATGCTTATCTTTCACCTTTTCACCCAAATCGGCAATTTCCTTCCAGTTTTTTGCTCCTTCAACAACATCGTAGGTATACAGTTCGTTCAGCCCATCAACAGCTGGAATCAATTCACTGAACTTCATAAATAGACTCTCATCAGACACAACAGCCAATTTGGCTTCAGAGTGTTGCATAATGAATTTTGTTTCATCGGGTGATAGGGTGGGATAGATCGGTACGTGTACAACTCCAATCTGCATCATGCCCATATCAACAAAATTCCATTCGGGCCGATTGTTCGAGGCTGATAAAATCTTGTCACCTTTCGTAAAACCCATTTCGAGCAATCCGTAGCTAATGTAATTGGCTATCCGTATGTAATCAGCAGTAGAGTAAGTTACCCATTTTCCGTTGACCTTGTTGGCCAAAGTATCTTCTCTGGGGTAATGGTGTTGCTGGTACTCCAGGACTTCAAATACACGCGTAATGTTCATGTCCATTTTCTTTGATTTTAGGTTAATGTAATCGCTTTTATTTTATCTGATAAATTTTGATCAAAAGGACTCAGGTCTATGATTTTCAGGTTATTCCTGAGTTGTTCAACCGTACTGACCCCAATCAGCACAGAGCTAATGAAGTCTTGACTTTTTACCCAGTTGAGCGCCAGGTCTAATAATGGCATCCCCAGTTCATCGGCCAGCTTTTTCAGCGCATTGACCTTCTGTAAAACTGATTGATTCACTTGTTCTTTCCTCAGGAAACCATGCTTTTTGGCAGCCCGGCTGTCTGATGGAATTCCAGAAATGTATCGATCGGTTAACAGGCCCTGGGCCAGGGGGGAAAAGGCAATACAACCCACTCCATTTTGTAAAAGAACCTCTGATAATCCATCATCTGCCTGTCGTTGAAACAAAGAATACTTTTCCTGATGAATTAAACAAGGAGTTCCTAAATCATTCAATATGGATAGGGCTTTTTCTGTCTCACCTGCCGGATAATTGGAAATACCCGCATAAAGGGCTTTCCCTTGTACAACAGCCTGATTAAGGGCTCCCATCGTTTCTTCCAGTGGAGTATTAGGATCAAAGCGGTGCGAATAAAAGATGTCGACATAGTTGATCCCCATTCGGGTCAAAGACTGATCTAGCGAAGCCATGAGGTATTTTTTTGATCCCCAATCACCGTACGGACCCGGCCACATCAAATAGCCAGCTTTTGTACTGATGATGAGCTCGTCTCGATAGGTATTCAGATCGGATTTCAAGATTTTACCAAAGGTGATTTCAGCTGATCCGGGAGGTGGTCCATAGTTATTGGCCAAATCAAAATGGGTAATTCCAGAATCAAAAGCTTCTAAAATGATGCGTCTGCCCTTTTCAAAATCATCAACCCCACCGAAATTGTGCCATAAACCCAGAGATAGAACGGGCAGATGTAGTCCGCTTTTTCCACACCTCCGGTAGGTCATGTGATCATAGCGATCAGACCTGGCTGTATAATTCATAGACTTCTTGCTTAAAGCAATAAAGATAAAAAAATTAGTAAATTGCCTCCATTCGTATTGATCAGCGCGGGTTGGTTGTATTCTTGATGGGAAAAATTGGATTCATTCTACACGGAAAAACTAAGGGTAAGCGTAAACTGCTAACTCAACTAAAGGCTCAATTTGAACCGAATCACCAGCTTGCTATATACGAAACCCAACACGAAAACCATGCAGCAGAACTTACTCAACAGGCCCTGATAGCCCATTGTGATTATATTATAGCTGTTGGTGGCGATGGAACCTTAAATGAAGTGGTAAACGGCTATATGAGCGCTGGTAAAGATCTTAAAATGAACCGATGCCTGGGTGTTTTGCCCTGGGGTACGGGGAATGATTTTGTTAGAAGTTTGGGCATTGATCGATCCACAGAACAGCTTTATAAGCTTATCGACAGTAAGGCTGTATCCGAAATTGATATTGGTGTGATGGAATTTGAGCATGCCGAGGATAAGAAGTATACGCGTTATTTCGATAATATTGCGGATTTGGGTATTGGAGCCGAAGTGGTTGCAAGAGTGAATGGTGTGCATTTGCGAAAACGGATACTGGGTGGGACACTGGTTTTCTTTTTTACAGCACTAAGAACCTTTTTCACCTATAAACATAAGCAGATAACGGTGATCGGGGATGATTTTAAATGGTCTGGGTCAATACTGGCCTTGGTGGTGGCAAATGGACGTTTTTTTGGATCTGGCCTCGGAATAGCTCCTGATGCTAAAATCAATGATGGATCATTTGAAGTAGTAATCTTCGGTGATTTATCTGTCATTGATTACCTGAAGCACTACGGGAAGATCAGGAAATCAAAAAAGTTGAATTTAGATGAAGTAAATTACCTGAGAACGAAAGCACTCCAAATAGAAACGGATCTAAGCGATGTTGCTGTTGAAGCCGATGGTGAAGTCAGTGGAACCGCTCCTGTAACCATGCGCTGTTTACATCGTGCTCTGCCGTTTTTGACTCCGCCTGCCTCGCTTTGATTGCTGCATGGTTCGACGCATTTTTTGTTTTTTTGCTGGCCTGTAAATAGAACGGGTTAATTTTTCATATTTTGATGCAACAACTTTTCGTCTGATTTTCAGCGTAGGGCTAAGTTCCCCAGTCGGAACCGACCATCGATCGGGTACCAGTCTGAAGTCTTTAATTTGTTCAGTCTTACCCAATGACCTGTTGAGGCGTGAAATCTCTTTTTCGAAAGCCTTCACTACTTTGGGCATTTTGAGCAGGTCAGTGTTCTTCTTGTATTTAAGTTTTTGATTCCGGGCCCAATCTGCGAGGTATTCAAAATTTGGCATAATGATGGCGCCGGGAAATTTCTGGTTTTCTCCCACTACCATTACGTTGTCAATCAACCTGGATTGAACAAAGAGTCGTTCAATAGCCCGCGGAGCAATGTATTTTCCACCGCTGGTTTTAAACAATTCCTTTTTTCGTCCGGTGATTTTCAGAAATCCATCCTGATCCAGCATCCCCAGGTCACCTGTTTTGAACCATCCGTCGGTAGTGAATGATTGCTTGCTAAGTTCAGGTTCACGATAATAGCCCAGCATTACATTTGGACCTTTAACCAGGATCTCTCCGTCAGTGGCAATCTGCACCTGTACATTATTCAATACAGGGCCCTGGGTTCCTACTTTGAAGTTCCCCGGTTCTGCAAAGTGGTTAATTGAAATTAGTGGTGCGGTTTCGGTCATTCCATAGCCTTCATGAATTGGAAAACCAGCCGCAAGAAAAATCCGCAGTATCCGTTCATCCAGAAAAGCCCCTCCACAAGCCACAAATTTTTTTGGACCACCCAATGCCTTTCGCCAATGAATAAAAACCCTTTTATCAATTCTGAGTAACCGGTTTAACTGGCGTCTGGAGGGCTGCCCATCGTATCTTTCTGCTTGGAAGATAGCCCAATTGAAAACCCACCTGTGCTGTCTTTTTAGCTGTCGGGCGTTCTCTTGGATTTTTTCGAGTATTTTTTCCAATACGCGTGGAACAACAACAAAGCCTTGAGCTCTGGAGTCTTGTAAATCAGTTAAAACTGTGCTAAAATTGGTGGCATAGAAAACCTTAACACCTGTAAACTGATAGAGATAGTTCACCAAACGTTCGGTGACATGACAAAGGGGTAGGATGCTTAAGGCCCGGTCTCCGTTCTCCATGGGAAAAAATCGAACAATCGCCAGCAGGTTAGAAACTATATTGTTATGTGAAAGCATAACCCCTTTTGGTTGCCCGGTTGTACCTGAGGTGTATATCATGGTAAACAGGTCATCGGGCTGTATACTTTGTGCACGCTCGACGAGGTCTGGCTGAGGGGCTAATCCCCCTTTATTTAGAATGATGTCAAGATAATAGGGAAAATCCTCTTCCTGGTCGAAGCTGTAAATGCCAATGATTTCATTAATTTCTTCAGCTAGGGGAGACAGCTTTTTGATCAGCTCTTTGTCTGAAACAAACAGAATTTTGATCCCTGAATGGACTAAAATATATCTGAATTCTTCAAGGCTAATGGTGGGGTAAATGGGCACGTGCACCATGCCCGACATGCCAGCTGCCAAATCAATTACATTCCATTCGGGCCTGTTATTGGTAACAGTGCCAATGCGATCACCACGCTCCAACAGATGCATAAAGGCACGGGCAAAATAATTGACTTCCTTCTTGTAGTCTTTCAGGAACTTGTATGCCCACCCATTTTCTGATTTTGAAGCAAAGACTTCCCGATCCGGATCTTGGTCTGGATAATGCTCCAGTAAATCAAATATGCGTCTAAATTCTGGCAATTATTTTGAGTCAAACAACAGTTTTATTGCTTCTTCGATAGCCTCTTCTATCCCCTCGGGATTCTTGCCGCCCGCTGTAGCGAAAAAGGGTTGGCCACCACCGCCCCCCTGAATCTTTTTAGCTGCGTCACGAATGATCTTTCCGGCATTCCATTGACGTTTGCTGACCAGATCATCTGTAATCATGATACTTAGATTTGGTTTTCCTTCAAACACTGCACCCAGTACCAAGACTAAGTTATCCATTTCGCCTCGAATTTGGAAGGCCAAATCGCGTATTTTTCCAGCATCAGGCAATTCCACTGTACTTCGTATTACCTGAACATCAGCGATGTTTTCAATTTGTTGATACAGCGATTTTTTTGTTTCAATCAATTTGGCTCTCTCCAAAACTTCGAGTTGCTTGCGTAATATTTGGTTTTCCTCGATGTTTTTACGAATACTTTCAATCACCCCGGAATTGGATTTTACCATTTCTGAAACTTGATGCAATGTATGCAGCTGCTCATTTATCCAGTTTTCAGCGTGGACGCCTGAAATGGCTTCGATGCGCCTGATTCCGGCAGCAATTGAACCTTCTGAGGTAATCTTTACCAATCCGATCTCGCCGGTCGATTCGACATGAGTACCGCCACATAGCTCAACCGAATCGCCAAATTGAATGACTCTAACCAGGTCGCCATATTTTTCACCAAATAAAGCTATGGCTCCCATATCCTTTGCTTCGTCCATGGGTATATTTTTGTGCTCTGACAACAGCCTGTTAGCCCGGATCAATTGATTGACTTGCGCTTCAATTTGGGCCAGAGTTTCATCTGAAAGCTTTTCAAAATGCGAGAAGTCAAAACGAAAATACCCCGGACTAACCAACGAGCCTTTTTGCTCGACATGTTCACCGAGTTTCGCCCGTAAAACGTGGTGCAAGAGGTGAGTTGCCGTGTGGTTTCTCATTGTATCAATTCGCTTTACTGGGTCAACCTGAGCCGTAAAGGTTGCTTCAGGATTACGGGGTAAGCGATCAACCTTGTGTATGATTACGTTATTTTCTTTTTGCGTATCGGTAACG
>CAYUGX010000231.1:0-8261 GCA_964444375.1 uncultured Porphyromonadaceae bacterium
CTTCAACACATCTTTGAACAAATGATTCAGCAGGGGAATACATTAATACTTACTTCACACCATCCCTATTTCATTCAGCAATCCGATTATCAGATCCAGCTAGGCCCAGGGGCTGGCAGTACAGGCGGTGAAATCATCCGGCAGGCAAGTGTAAAGACTACACCAGCGCAACGAATGACCGGAGAAAAGCAACATATTGCCACGAAGAGTAAAAGGCTTTCACCCCTGATCAGTCTTAAAGGTATTCAGTTTCGAAACCTGAATATTCATGAATTGAACATACCGATTGGCTGGGTAAGTATTTGTGGAGTATCAGGTAGTGGTAAAAGTAGCCTGATGCAAGAAATCATTGCTCCTGCTTTGGATGGATGGAATAAGCATGATTGCGAAGATATTCGGATCGAAGATCGGGATTTTAATCGCCTAGATTTGGTGCATGTTAGGCAGCTTTGGTTATGGAGTTCTACCCCTTTACAGGTATTGGGGTGGGACCGGATTGTTCGAAAAGAAATGAATCTCAAATCGGGACAAATACGTTGCGAACATTGCAAAGGTGCTGGTTATTTGACTATTAGTCTTGATTATCTTGGTCATAGTCATTTACCATGTGATGTTTGCACAGGTACAGGCTATCAAGCAATGGCCCTGAGCCATCAGTTGAAAGGAATGAATTTGTTTGCTATTGAGCAGCTCAATCTGGAAAAAGTCATCGACCTCCTACCCACCACTCACTCCATTGAATGGATTAAACAGCTAGTTCAGGGTTTAGGCCTTCACTATCTGCAGGCCGGACAGCATGGGAATACTTTATCAAACGGTGAAAAGAGACGTCTTTCTTTAATGAAATTTCTACTTGACAAGAAAGTGAGTAATGGAGTTTTTTTATTCGATGAACCGACGCAAGGATTGGATCGTGAAAGCAAAACAGGTTATATTAAATTGATGCAGGAATTGGTGAAGAACGGATGCGCTATTATTAGCATTGATCATGATCCTGAACTAATTGATGCTGCAGATTGGATAATCGAATTGGGCCCTGGAGGAGGTTATGAGGGCGGCAGAGTCATCTATTCAGGACTACCTTCAGAGAAGCATAAAGGCGACTCGTAGCCCTAATCTATGATACGTTAATTTTTTCTATTTTTAGACTCATTTACAGGCGGCATTTTGATAGCTTTTATTCGATCCATAGTACTTTGTTGTTTAGGATTTCTTCTGATTCAACCACTTGCAGCTCAAGAGAAACATGGGCGCTTTACATGGTTTACCAAACAAGAAGAAAAACAAACAGGTGTTTTACGAATGGCTGCGGTACCAGCTGACGTAGAGAGCCGCTTTGTTATACAGATTTCAGTAGTCTGGTACAATCAGCAAGGATTGGAAATCATTGCTGAAGATCAAAAGCCCTTTGTTTATCTCTCAGAATATGATTATTTGGTTCAACCAGCCGGTCATGCAATCTGTCGCACCTTTGCTGATCCTGGTATTTACCAGGTTTACTTTCAGGAACAAGGAGAACTGGTCTTTGATTTAAAAGGGGATCCCATTGATTTACTGACAATACGTTTTGCATTTCAGTATGCCTTTTCAGAATCTGACATAAATATTGGCCGTACAAACAAGTTAGAGTTTCAAGAGGGTGACCGCTTCATGTATGAAATAGCCACTGAGACCTTGATTAAAGAAGATGATGAACAGGATGATCAGCAAAATGTTGATGAATATTTGGCAGCTCAATTACTTTCTTGTCAGGTTGCAGATTCCTGTTTAAACGCCTTTTTGTATACTCGAGATCGCTTGCGAATCCTAAATGATTCATTGGATCTGGAGAGTGAATTATCAGATCTCGGTAATCAGGTAACGGCTCTAACCATTGGTGACACGTCGAAAATTTCATCTATTACAACAGAAATACAATTAAAGAATGCCGAGACTGCATCTTTCATTGCTTCAATCGACCAGGCTCTCGAGCAAACGCGACAAATTCGTCGAATTATAACAGATGAATCCGTTCCACCAGATTCATCAAGTATCTATTTGAGAAGAATGGATAATGCTTCACTGGAATTGCGATCTATGAAAAATGCCTATACTGATTATGGGATACAGTTTCGAAATTTGCTGAATAACATGGGTATCCAGACGGCTCCTGAAAATATCGACAATCAGAAAGAGTATTTGCTGTCAACTTATGAACCCATCTTCCAGCGTCAAATCGACAGTTCAGTGCGTATTCGTGAAAAGCACGCCGTCTTATTGATCGATCTGGAACCGGAACTATACGAAGCTCCTTCATTAGCTATTGATAATGCCGAACTGGATTCTTTGATCGGACTGCACAATCTACTCACTGGGCAATTGAATGATCTTGAAGAGAATCATCAGGCCGTTTATATGCAATATGTCACCCGTATTGGTGAAACAGGAAATATTGTTGTGCTTGACTCTCTTCATGCAAGCTTTACCGCGTCATTTGATATTGGTTATGGTTCGATTCAGCGAATTGATGAACGGATTTCAAGCCTCATGGCAAAAATTGATCAATTAACCACACGAAATGACTATAGCGTTTTATATTATGGTGGCGGTGGATTAGTGTTACTGATCCTGCTATTCATCGTACAACAAATCAGAAGGCAACGAAAAAGGCCAATCTCAGCTACACCTATTGCTCAGGGATCTACGACTATGATGCGGCAGAATGGTGATATTCTTGAGCTTATTGATAAAGAAACATTAGCAGGAACAGAGCATTATCCATTCATACCACCAGCCAGTTTAGAGTCGGTTGTGGCTGAGGTGCAATTCAGCTTTCGTTCGATCAAGGGTATTTACCAGCTGGTGCAAGGAGCAATTACCAGAAAGAATCCGTTAGATATGGGTGCATATCTGTTTGGTCGCCAATACAAAGCCACTGGTACCCGTGCTGGACAATCTATTCTAATTATCGATTATGTGATTTCTTCATCGGCTTTAAGGCATGACGTCGACATGGGTATTGCCGGTGGACAGGACGTGGTTGATGAACTGGATCAAATTGTTAGTGATAACAAGAAGTCAGTATTATTAGGCTGGTTGAGTGCTATTGCTAGTGCCGATCTCACTATGTCTGAAAGCTTTGTCAAAACCCATCGAACCTTTTTCAGAGAGAAGTGGCAATTGGCCTTATTGATTAATCCAGGTACAGATGGCCTGACTAGTGCGGTGTTTTTGCGTCGTAAGTCTGGTTTTTTTGATCCGGTACCCGACGACGATCTCTTACTTAGTTTTGAAGATTTATACCAATACGTGATAAATCCGCCAATCAATGGAAAATCTGACCAGGAAGAATCGAAACCTGATCCATCTCAATACATCAGCGTGGATTTGAATCAAAAATGGTGCGATTCCATTGTGCAAAATATTAGTATCCTGCCAGATGTATTGGTTAATCTGCGAAAAAGGGATATCAACCTGGTGATACCCCAATCAGGTGAGCTGGCAAGTGGGTATTTCTATGGCAGGATTAGCCAGATTCATACCGATGGCCAGCCTGAATACCAGGTCTTCATCGATCGATTTGTCGAAATGATACCGGGTGATACTCCACGTGTGATACCTGGTTTCCAGTTGTTGGGGGCATTATATCTGCTCGATCAAGAGATTTTTGAATCATTAAAGAAAGTCTTGCCAAAGCATCAGGATATTTTTAAAGAAGCTTATCAGGTTTGTGTTATTGTTAACATTTCTACGGGCGAATTACGCATATTTAGCCGGAAACATAGTTTGGAAATGAATAATAATGTCATTGAAACTGAGGAGTTTAATTTGAATGATCTGGTTTTGACTGCCATGAAGGCAAAGTAATTGACAATCCATTGTTGAATTCGTCTTGTTTCATTAGTATTTCCATTTAACTATTTTTGTCGAACTTGTGTCGGTCTATATGGATACAAGTTGTTTTATGAACCATTGGCTCCGCGGCATATTGATATCTCATGTTTTATTGTTCTGTTCCATTGGAACAATGGGACAAGGATTGATACCACGCGCAGTGATCAAAGATTCAGTCGAACAGCTGTTGACAGTTTATCAAGAGTCTATTTCAGCGATTAAGGCTGAACAACTTCCTGACCCAACCCGGCATTTAATGACTTTGTTTGCTAATCCGAATGTGCAGGTCATCAATAATTTGAATCAGGCACGACCCCTGGTGAGCATACAGGAGTACTGCAATTCGATTAAACAAGATTACAATGAGGGAATCACCTTAACGGTACCCCTGAATACCATACGAATTGGAAACATAGAACATGATCTAGGTAACAGGTACGTGGTTTCGGTGAAGGTACAGGTAGGAGTGAAAGCTTTTTATTCAGCAGAAGTGATTGATATAAAGCAAAATGAATTGTTCAAAATCGCATTCGACTGGGATGGGAACCTTGCCAATCGCTTTGTAATAACAGGTATTGAAGAGGTTGAAAAGAAATTGGTTGAAGTTCAATTTAATGCTGGCCTGGGTTCAGGACAAATTAGTGCTCCGTGGGTAAGAGATGATCAACGCTTCACAAACGCTTGGAGATCCAATTACGTTGGCGAATTCAAGGGAAAGTACTGGTTAAACCAGCAGATTGCAATTTCCGCTGGGCTCTCGATATCTACTTTAAGCAGCCGACTTGAACTAGACCAGGTGAATGCCCTTCAAGGAAAAGATCCTAATCTTATTGACCTTGTGTTTCAAACAGATTTACTCCGGCTCCATACGCCTATTATGATCACGTACAGGATACGTCCTGAATCTAACCTCAAAATGCAGGTAAGTGCAGGTTTGTACTATAGTCATAATCTTTGGATAGAAACATCTTCCTATGCAACGAACCGACATTATGGAACAATCTTTAATAATGTCTATTCAGATGCAAAGGAACAAGATAGATTTAGAGCGCATGGAGCTGGTATGATCATCGAGATGGGACTTCAAATTCCAGTGACAAATCGCCTGGGAGTACAGGGTTTGTTTGGGGCAAGCCGGGATTTGCTCCCCTTAGACCTTACTGAGGATCCACAATTCGTTCTCATGCGGTATGGTGGCCAATACAACCCAATCTGGATGGATCCTGATACTCGAAATTATGAGCAACATTTTTTTGTCAAATTAGGTCTGTGTTGGCTGCTCAACCCAGAATAAGATAGTATGCACGAGTTGGTAAAACATAAAAATCTCTATCGAGGCCGATTAACTGGCCTATTTATCTTTGCCTTAGTGTGTTGTATGGGTTCCTGCATAAAAATAGATACACCACCCGGTCTCAAAGTCACAGTCATGGATATCTATAATGAGCCAGTTAATGAAGCGCTCGTGGCTTTATTCGATTCACAAAAGGAATGGGGCATGTTAGAGAATCCTGTACAGACCTGGAAAATGACCGATGAAGAAGGAAGTGTGACTTTCTTCAATCTAGAGGAGAAGGTATACTACTTATATGCAGAAAAGGATAGTTTAACTAATGTACAAGACCAGATTGCAGTAGCTGTGTCACTCAATAAAAATACAATCGGACAGGTCACTGTTCACATCGAATAACATGCACAAGTTTGTTTTGAAATATGGCCTCCTAGTTCTTGTTCTTCTTTCATTGGTATTGTGTCAACGTGTAGAACCTGAATTTGTTGATTTAGATACAAAGGCCCTTCAATCAGAACTTCATGATCGTTTTAGTTTTCTCGATACCACGCTTTTCTCATATAGCCACCAATATGGGCAAATCTACTATTTCCAGTATCAGGGAACAGATCCGGCATACTCAAAAGGTGATTACCTGGCCTACGTGACCAATGAGCATAAATTCTTTGGCCGATTATCGGCTGTTGTTCATGAAGGAGGCCTGCTGGGCCTGGAACTGGAACCGGTCAGTGTTAATGCCATTTTTAACTATTTGACTCAACGTGATACGATCAGATCAGGCAATGGTAATATGATTGTCCAATACAATGAATCCGTTGTACCGCATCAAGACAGTATGCAGATCTTTAGCAAAAAGCTTGAAATTAGAGAAGATATTATAGTTCAAGGCTATGTCCAGGTTGATTCCTGCACCATTATGGAACAGTCACTGGGTGAAAACATCAGTGTTGTTTTACCGGCTTGGGAGTCAATGATGAAAACTCATGAAATCAAACTTGAATGGAATAAGTCTATTGATATAAGTGGCTGTTTCACCTTCTATTCACTCGACGGATTATTGCTAAGCGATAGCATGCTTGTGAGAAAGCAGGTTTTCAGTTCTCATGACGCTGATGAATTCCCAGTCGAGTATGTCATTGAAGATTGGCTGGTTTTTCATTGGACTAATTCAGGAGCTGGTTTATCAAAGATTGAACTTGACTTGGCCGGCCAGTCAGATATTCTGGCAACGATTCGGAGTGGCGATAATTGGAATCTAAATCCGTCGATGAACTTTAGAGAGGCGGCAATTGATGTTATTGGCTGGAACAGCATTAACCCATTGGATATTGCTATTGAAATTAACACTGCTGTGTATCCTATGTTCTGTGGAATTGCGGGACCCCGTCTGAATCAGACCATCCAGATGAGTTTACAGGCCTCCAGTGAATGGCCGGCCTGGCAGAAGAAGAGTGAGATAATGGCTGAGGTGAGCTTATTATCTAACCAAAATGCCTTTGATGATATTCCTGTTGCAACAGTTATCGTAACTCCGGTCGACGAGACTATTCATGAAGAAAATGGTGTTTTAGAAAATGAATCCCCAGTGCCTGTATTGGAAATTTCACCTGGAACAGGCTATACTGATACGAACTTTAAACTCAATGCCAGTCAATCAACAGACCGTGAAGATCCTACATCACTTTTGCAATGTCGCTGGGACTACAATGGAGACCTGGAATGGGATACACCGTTCAGCACGAACAAAGTGGTCTACCAAAGATACCTGATCCCGAATACCTATGAGGTTCGGGTCGAAGTTAGAGACACACAAGGTGCTTCAGCAATTGAAACGAGAACGGTAACCGTTCACAATACGACCTCTGCACCAATTGCAGTATTTTCAATCACGCCTGAATCGGGTCAGGTGGCTGAGTTCTTCACTTTTGATGCATCAGAGTGCTATGACGCTGAAGATCAGCTCTCAGCCCTTGAAGTCAGATGGGATTTTCAGAATGATGGTGAATGGGATACGCATTTCTCCACTACCAAAGCAGCAGTTTGGGTTTACACACTACCTGAGACTTATGTGGTTAAGCTTGAAGTACGGGATACCGATGGATTAACCGGCTCAACCACAAAATTATTGGTCGTAGAAAGTGCGAACATTAAACCGACCGCGTTTTTTACTGTCAACCCAGAAATGGGAGATACTGAAACCCGCTTCAATTTTGATGCATCTGGGAGTAGTGATCCGGAGGATCCAATTGAAGAATTGCAAGTCAGATGGGATTGGGAAAATGACGGTGTTTGGGATACCCAGTTTCGCTACCTGAAGACTATCACCCATCAATTCGATGAGGCAGGCTTTTTTGTTGTAGTCCTGGATGTTTTAGATCGAGACGGATACTCGAATACCTATTCAAAGGAAATTGAAGTCACAAATCCAAATACACCTCCGGTTGCTGATTTCACCATTACACCAACAAGAGGTACCGTTGATACAAAGTTCACCTTTGACGCTTCTATCTCAACCGATGGTGAAGACGATCTGAACACATTGGAAGTCAGGTGGGATTGGGATAATGTTAACCCCTATGATACTGAGTATTCCTCTGATAAGACCATTACGCGTCAGTTCGATGAGGTGGGAACCTATATCATTCGACTAATGGTCCAAGATTCAGGTGGCCTGACCTCAACTAAGGCCCGAATCGTTATTGTTGAATAGTCAGCTATATTGTTGAAATGCAAGTTGGTGACCCTTTTTTATTTCCTCCCGGATGGAAGCGGGCGCGTAAACCCGAAGTCTATTTCCATAACTCATCAGATGCATTGTTAATTCAGGTGAAGGAATTACCTGAATTTGCAATTTAAATCCATCAGCGGTTCTTTCGAGAAGCTTTTGAGTTTTATGTAGAGGTTTGGCAAGCAAGTATTTTCCTTGGACATTGTCAACCCAAAAAATAATTTCACATGGTTCTCCTGAATAGATACCGATTCCGAAGGCATACTTATAATAGTCTTCAGGATTAAAACTCGAATCAGGCAAGTAGCATTTGTTGTTGGTTACAATATCATGTATTCTGTCTAGCCCAAGGGTTCTGAATTTCTAGTC
>CAYUGX010000232.1:0-8207 GCA_964444375.1 uncultured Porphyromonadaceae bacterium
ATTACAGTGGGTGACATCCTGGCCCCGCGAAACGAAACCACCCATTCAGTACCAAAAGCTTTTTCCCAAATTGGTTCACCATCGAGACTAAATGCAAAGACATAGGCAGAAGAATCTACCTCACCCACTACGAAGATGTACTCATCAGTCACCGTTGGGGTTCCATACCCATTTCCAATATCCTTAATCGTCCACAATAGCTCAGGCCCATCTTCGGGCCATGACTTTAATAGATTCTCTTCAGAATAGACACCGTCTCGGTTGTCTCCTCTGAATTGATAAACGCTGGGCTGCTGGGTGCATGAGGCGACCAGAACAACTATACTGGCCAATAGAAATGCTTTTTTCATTATCGCTTAATTTGGTCCACTAAAGTAGTTATTAAGATCTTTCTGTAAATGAACCTGAACAAAATTCCTGGGAAATAATCCTATTTTTGTTCTAAGCGCAGGAAATGGAAACCAGTGTATCAAATAGAATCTATTTTAGGCGATTGATTCTGGTCATGGGCACAGTTTTACTGATGAGTTTACAGGCAAGTAATTTACTGCCAAAGAAAGAAATCATACCACTGCGTCAGGAGGGTAAACACTTCTTAATTGAGTGTCGAATTGAGGGTCAGGTGGGGCAATTTGTTTTTGATACAGGGGCGACCAACCTGGTACTGAATCAAACGTATTTCCGTCACCTAAAAGGCAGCAGCCGGCAGGCAGGCGGCATCGCTGGAAAACATACCATCGTGAGGTCAACATTTGTTGATAATTTTCAACTCGGTAATCTTGTCTTTTCAAACATCCATGCCGACATAGCCAACCTGGGATCAATTGAGAATCGGCGAAATGTAAGAATCTTTGGATTGATTGGCATGAATATATTGGAGCAATATGAAATGCACATTGATCTGCGAAATCAGCGATTAGAGCTCTATCCAATAGATCGAAGAGGCAATTTCATTGATCCGGAAGAGGCACAACTTGAAACGACGAGTCTTGACCCATTGTATAAAATCACTCAGCGAAACGGCATTATGTTTTTGCGGGGTTCGGTTGGAGGAAAAAGACTCGATTTTTGTCTGGATACTGGAGCCGAATCAAACGTACTCTGTTCAACCTGTCGCAGGGATATCTTGTCAACCGTTCACATCAGTAGGCGAACGAGCTTAACGGGTGTTGGTGGCAGTGATATTGAGGTACTGTATGGCGTGATGAATAACTTTGCCATCGCTGATGTGAACTTTGCTCCTATGCAGACTATAGTTACCAATTTGACAGCACTATCTGAGACGTATGGTTATCCAGTGGGCGGAGTATTGGGTTATGACTTCTTTGAAAAAGGGGTCTTTAGCATTAACTTAGCTAAAAAGGAGATGCAAATACGATTTCACTCTGACACAAAACAATGAAAAGATTAAATCCATATCTACTTTTATGGTTTCTGCTAGTGGCAGCGGGATCGACAACGGTAAAGTGTCAGGACCTGTCGGGAGGCAGCTGTGAAATCAAGGGAGAGCGGATCATTTTTACCATTGACCTGAATTGGACAAGTGATCAACTTCAACGATTTGCTCAGCAATATGATCTTGATTCTCTTGTTATTGCCAGAATTCCATTGGAACAACAGAAGATAATTATTGATGGAATAGAATGGCAATATAAACCGCTTCAGAAACACAAGATGGAGATATCCAAAGCGCTTGATACAGGAGGTGGTAGTGACCTGGGTAAATTTCTGAATCAGTTCTTTTCTAATCTATTGCGTGATGAACTTGGCCCTGAAAAGGCGAGACCTGCAACCATTTATGGCTGCAATAACTTTTCAAACGAGTCATCAGTCGATACACAAGGTCATGTTAAGCTATACCTTGCTGGACATGCTGGAGCCCAAACCATCAGTTTATCAGGCAGTTTTAATCACTGGAGCACTTTCATGCATCCGTTGTCTCAAACTGATCAGGGTTGGCAAATTGAGATAGATCTGGATCCCGGCAAATACGAGTATAGATTTATTGTCGATGGCTTGTGGTCCCTTGATCCAAACAATTCACAAACCGTTATTGACAAATCGGGGATTGAGAATAATGTATTGTATGTACCCAACCATGTTTTCTTTTTACCAGGATTCAGTGAAGCGACACTGGTATTTGTAGCTGGCGAGTTCAATGGTTTCAATCCCAATGAACTACCGTTACAGAAAAGCCCAGCTGGATGGAAACTCCCAGTCTATCTCGACGAAGGCACCCATCTTTACAAATTTGTTGTTGACAATGATTGGATCCTTGATCCAACAAATCCAGCAACGAGAGACGATGGTCGAGGTAACCAAAACTCGGTTTTTGGAATCGGCGAACCCACTCGCTTTCATTTGAGTAGTTTTACTGACGCAAAGCAAGTGTATCTATGTGGTAGTTTCAATAATTGGAATGAAACGGAACTGCCAATGAAAAAGGGCGATACCGGATGGGAATTGAATTATGTTGTTGGTCAAGGAAATCATGAGTATAAGTTCATTGTTGACGGAAGCTGGATGCCAGATCCAAGCAATCCCTATTCAAGTGGAAAAGATGCGCTCAAGAACTCATTCCTGCCGGTGAACCCGAATCATAAGTTTGTTCTTGAAGGTTTTGATTCTGCCCAGGAGGTAATCGTCACCGGTAATTTCACTGGTTGGGATCCTGCCGGTTACACCATGGTCAAACGAGAAGGTCTTTGGGAACTACCTATCCATCTAAAACCAGCCAAATACCTCTATAAATTTGTGGTTGATGGTGAATGGATTATTGATCCGGGCAATGATTTATGGGAAGAAAACGAACACGGAACCGGTAATTCAGTGCTCTGGATTGATCAATGACAAAGCTAACCTACTGCCACTTGCTAATCTTTTCTGCTTCAAATTCTGCATCATAATCAAGGTTTTTCATATGCGGTATTGGAGCCTCAGTATCCTCGATCCATTGCTTTAGCTTTTCTTGTAAAGCCTGCAGTTGGTCTGGGAAAACATTGGCCACATTCTTGGTTTCTCCAATATCCTCTTTCAGATTATACAGTTCATAGGCCCGGTCTTCAAAGTACCAATGCAGTTTCCATTCGCCATCAATAACAACGGCTCCAGGACGAGTTCTAAACAGGGGATCCCGACCGCTTGGTGCGCAGCTCTTATTGGCCTCAAGATAAATTGGAAAATGAAAGAAGATAGGTCTTTGTTCCAGGTCACCACTGCCACTAAGAACCGATTCAAAACTACGGCCATCCAGTTGGTTATTCAATGGCTCAAGCCCCAATAGGTCAAGTAGGGTCGGATAAAAATCCAAATTGCTTATGGCATTTGATGTATGAATCTTGGGTTCAAACTCAGCAGGCCAGTTTACCACCAAGGGAACTCGGATTCCCCCTTCATAATACGCTCCTTTTCCACCGCGCAAAGGATCCTGCCTTGAGATTTGATATAAACCACCATTGTCTGATGAAAACAGAATAAGAGTCTTTTCTCGAAGATTAAGAACATCCAATTCATTTACAATTTCACCGATACAACTATCCATTGTTGCAACCATGGCTGCATACACCGGGTTGTGCTGCAATTCATCACCACCCTTAGCAGTATAGTAATCAATTAAATGCGGTTTTCCCTGTATCGGGGTATGAACAGCGTAGTAGGGTAAATACAGAAAGAATGGATTATCTCGGTTTTCCTGTATAAAACCAATGGCATGCTGTGTCAATAGATCAGTCAAATGCTCACCATCTTTGGCCTCGATATCAGGATAAGCAAATGGTGCAAAGTAACCTGCCGGATGCCCCCATTTCCCTCCTGCGACGTTTACAGTGAATCCCTGGGTTCGAGGATCCTCATTTAAATGCCATTTACCCATCGACGCGGTCCGATACCCGGCAGCCTCCAATTCCTCTCCCAGGGTGATAAACTGATCTGCGAGTACAGTAGTGTTTGGGGTAGGTACTAGTCGCCGAGTCTTTTTGTTTCCACGATCTGATTGATTAACCGTGTATATCCCATGTCGAGGCGTATTCTGTCCACTCATCAAACAAGCCCGGGAAGGTGCACAATTGGCAGCACCAGCATAGGCCCGAGTAAAAACAATACCCGACGAAGCCAACTGGTCTAAATTAGGGGTCTCGTAATATTGACTCCCCATGAAACCAACATCTTTCCAACCCAAATCATCAGCCAAAATAAGTATAACATTGGGCTTTGGAGTTGTGCAGGCAGTCATAAATACAGCACAAACTATACATATCCTAATTGCTAATTTCATCATAATTTGATAATTAAGGGTAGTTAATTACATAATATATTATGTAATAAATTATGTAATTTATTATAATATGCCTAGGTCAAAAAACTTCTGTATTTTTAAATAAAAGTAATCAATCCTATGGCTAAAAGCTATTTAACCAGCCTAACTTGCTTGGTTTTGCTGTTGCATATTCAACCCATTCAATCACAAATAATCAATAGCGGTCCAGGACCAAAAGATTTAGTTATCGACCATGCTTACCCGGGTGGCCGGATACTCATCTCAAGCATGGCCCGTCGAGAGCATCACAAGCCATATGGGGAGATTGAGTATTACCTACCGGATAATGACAAACATGGTGTACTGCCAAGAGTAGGAGAACCTGTTGATTTGATCTTTCAACCGCATGGCATTTACCTGGCCAGCTTAAACGATACCCAATATCTTTATGTAATCAGCCATGATGACATTAAGAACAGACATCCCATTATTCGTTATGTGCTTACAGCGTCTAATTTGGAATTCGACAGGCTATTTGAACATAAACTACTCGTATCACCCAATGCCCTGACAGTGCGAAATGATGGAAGCTTCTTGGTATGCAATGATGCAGCAAAAAGAGGGAATCGAATGGAGCAGGTGCTTGGGCTCAAAACAGGAAATATTGTGTATTGTGACGGCAAATCAAGGTATATAGTAGTAGCTAATCGCCTGGGAATGCCTGCGGGTTTGAATCACATGGGACAAATGGTCTTTGTCAGTTGTTCTCGGCAAAACAAGGTCAAACAGTATCAATGGAAAGAGGAGCAATTGATCGATCGTGGCACCTTGTGTCGAATGAGGGGACCTGACAACATAAGATTTGAAGGAGAATCATTATTGGTTGCAGCCCACCTTAAAACGACTAAGTTCATTCAGCACATTGCACAAAGTGAATCACCCAGTCCCACGACACTCTACAAGGCCAATCCAGCTAGTGGTACCAAAAAGATCATTTTTCAGGATACAGGTCAAATAATCAGTGCCGGATCGGTAGGTGTATTTCTGAAGGATCACTATTATATTGGGCAAATATTTGATCCGGGTATAGCTAGAATTCAAAAATAAACGAATACTTCATGTCGTCTTCAAACCACATAGAAAAATTGGTACCCCAAACATTATTGTACAAATTAATGTGGTAACCTGATTTGACATCCGGTAGGTGATTCGTATAATTCAACAAGGAGGGGGCTCCAGGGGCTACTAAAAAAGCTTCGTTCATTACCAGTTTGTACCCGTTATCTGGGTCAAGATAGTGCAAACCCGATTGAACACCGTGCAAATCGCGATTTCCATTTTTTCTTACATCTCTATATTCGACCGGGTGATCCATCTTGTCAAGTATAAGTTGGCCATTGTTTTGGTGATTTGGATGTATGCCCAACCAGATGGCTTCTGGTTTTCTATTTGCCGGTTTGTCAAAGCAATGCAAATCAAACTTGATCTCATTTGACTCATTGGGTATACGCCAGTGCACAATCAACTTCCCGGGTAATGCAAAACTTTTCGGATCGGTGTAATTGTATTGAACCAAAAAGTGATGTGTGTCCTTCATTTTCAGTTGTTTCAATCCTGTACACTGCAAAATCATGCGCATAGAAACAGCGTCTGATTGATCCAGACCAGTCTTTCCAAAGTCTCGGAATGCCCAATCGGACTTTGAAGTGAAGTACTGCTCGAAAAATCGATCATAATCAGATTGATCAAATGTTTCATAAACCAATTGACCAATTTGCTGCTTTTCCGTGGCCCATTCTCTTCGGGTCTGTTTGTCAAATAAATGATTAAGTGCACCTGATTTATCATCAAAGCCTATCGTGAAGCGCCCTGAATCAATAATACCCGACTTAGGTTGTATAGATACATAAGCCGAATGGTCAGGAAGGCTCGGGCTAAGTTCTAACAGGGCTTTTTGGGCTTGATTTTCAAGATTTGGAGGCAATAGTCTGATGGCTTCAGGTATGTAATTTCTCTTTTCTTGCCATGAGTATTCTATCCTTTTAAAATTCTCTTTCTTTCGAGCTTCATTGAAATCGTCACGATTGTAAATATGCCAGTCTTTCAAGTGTGTTTTTACATCCAAACCCCAGGTATGCTCGGCCACTTGCAACAGTTTAGTACCAAATTCCAGGTCGATTTGGCCAAACTGCTCCAATTCACGATTCAAGATCCAATCTCTTCTTAATGCTGATAATCGCCTGAACTGTGCCATCTTAAGTGGATCAGAAGCCGCCCCGTGAATCCAGGTATCGCCTAATTCTTCGGTCACTACCGGAATGGAATTGGCGGTTTTTTCTATCTCCTGTGCAAGATCATTGAGTGAGGCTGTAACGATTTCGGCTCGTTTGAATTGCCTTTTCAGGTCATGATACGTTTTTCGGATTTGTGCTGGACTCTGCGGACCCAGGTTATCGCCGGTGAATGAAATCGCCACTGCAGTTTCTTCATCAGGCAATACCATGGTTTGGCCATAGTTGGCCTGGTACATCACATTAATTTCATCACCGTTCGGGGCACGCCACTTGAAAACTGGAGGTACAGCCGGGGGTGAACTGGCTGGATTTACTCCAATATGCAGAAAATTCAAACCATGCCTTTGCATTGGGCTAATCAGACCACGCGTATGGCCTGGTACATCAGTCATTTTAGCTGCAATGGTATGGGTGTCGAATTGCTTGTCAAGTTGTTTTGCTATTTGCAGTCCCAATTCGAAAAGACTTGCATCAGCCAGTTCGGTATGGGTGGTGAAAGGTAAACCATGCCAATAAATCAAATCATTCTCTATCGCCCTGATCATTTCACCCCGTTGTTGAGGTGAACTCTCTTCTAAATACCTCCAAATGAGCCATGACCCCGTTGTCCAGGCAAATCTCTCCTGGTTACCAGAACGATGCAGCTGATTAGCCAGCTTAATGGCATTTGGAATAAACCTGTTTTGATAGGTATTAATCACCTCTGATGCCAGGTTAGTAAACCCGATATCCAGATGCGTTTTAAAAATGACCATAACCTTTCGTACCCGGTCATTTGAAACAGACAGCAGTTCCCTTCCGTGCATCGGATTTATTGCCATTGTGGTTCCTAAACAGCTTGAATACTTTAAAAATCTCCGGCGATTCATAACGTAAGTATTGAAGCTATTAAAGATAATAGAATGAGTTGATCTGAAGAAAAAGCAAAAAAAAACCCCGAAGTTTATTCGGGGTCATCGAAATCAGTGAAAAGCTATTTAAAATCTGCGATTTCCTCTGTTTTCAGTCCTAGGGCGTGCTTCATTGACAACCATATTACGGTTTTCAATTGAACGTCCATTTAATTCTTCGATAGCCTGACGACCTGCGTCATCATCGTCCATCTCCACAAAACCGAAGCCTTTGCTACGTCCTGTGAATTTGTCTGTAATAATTTTAACTGAGCGCACTTCACCATATTCTTCAAAGATGGTTTTGAGTGCATTTTCATCAACCCCGTAAAAAAGGTTGCCTACGTAAATGTTCATGTGATGTAAAAATTTGATAAAACGTTCGCAATGTAAGGATAATTAATTGAATGGGCTAACTTTAATCAAAATTTCGCAACTAGACCTCACATGAAAAACATATTGATTATCACAGCTTTGTTTATTTCACAGGGCTGCTTGACACTTTCTTGCCAGCCGATTTATCCCGGCGCAGATGAACGAACACCCTCCCGGGCACAGTATTTTTCTTGGATTAATAACACCAATGAAGGGGCTACAGAAGCCCATTTGAGAAAACCCGTATAGCGTTGGAACGAAGGCAAGGCGAGAGACGAGAGACGAGAGACGAAAGACGAGAGACGAGAGACGAGAGACGAGAGACGAAAGACGAGCGAAGGTGATTGTCTCCTCGAAAATGATGTCGCTTTCGAAGAAAGTGCCATTTTGAGG
>CAYUGX010000233.1:0-8198 GCA_964444375.1 uncultured Porphyromonadaceae bacterium
CCAAGACTCATCATTCTGAACACAAGAATGGTAACTAAAAATGTACTCAACCCAACCACCGCTGCCAGCGGAAATAGAGCCAGAACCAGGCCAACTCCAGTGGCAACTCCTTTACCTCCTTTGAAACTGGCGAACAAGGGTATCATATGACCGATAAATGCCAATACCCCAAAAATGATTGGGACCAAGTCACCAGATAGATTGCCAAAGGGTTCAACGGTCACAAAAGTAGCGAGCTTAACAGCCATAAAGCCTTTGGCAACATCAATAATCAGCACCGGGATTCCTGCTTTCGGTCCCATAACGCGAAGCGCATTAGAAAAGCCCGCATTGCCACTTCCGTGTTCTCTGATGTCGAGATTAAAAAACCATTTGCCGATCCAGATGGCTGTTGGGATAGATCCGAGGCAATATGCCAGGATAGCCATCAATATAAAGATCATCCAATCCATACTTTCCAATTCTTGTGGCTAAGGTAAAATAATATTGAAAACAAAAAAAAGCTGCCAAATTCGATGGCAGCTTTTTGAATATCAGGTAATTGTATGATTACTTCTGTTTGATTGCTGCTTGAGCAGCGGAGAGGCGTGCAATCGGTACACGGAAAGGTGAACAGCTTACATAGTTCATGCCAACACTGTTGCAGAACTCTACTGAACTGGGTTCTCCTCCATGTTCACCACAAATACCAACTTTTAGGTTGGGTTTGGTCATCCTTCCTTTTTCAGTTCCCATTTTCACCAATTGACCTACACCGGTAGCATCCAATACCTGGAATGGATCTTCTTTCAAGATGCCTTTTTCGAGATAGACAGGGAGAAATTTACCAGCGTCATCTCTTGAGTAACCAAAGGCCATCTGTGTCAAGTCATTTGTTCCGAATGAGAAAAACTCAGCTGATTCTGCAATTTCATCTGCAGTCAGAGCCGCTCTTGGAATCTCAATCATGGTACCAACGAGGTAGTCAATTTTATCGCCTCTTTCTTCAAAAATCTTATCAGCAATGTTTCTGACAATCTTTTCCTGTAAACGCATTTCTTCAACAGTACCTGTTAAAGGCACCATAATTTCTGGAACGGCCTTAACACCTTTTGCTTTCAGGTTGAGCGCAGCCTCAATAATGGCACGGGCCTGCATCTCGGTAATCTCAGGATAGGTATTACCCAGGCGGCAGCCACGGTGGCCAAGCATCGGATTGAACTCCATCAAAGATTCTACCTGATCTTTAACTTCTTCTAGTGTTAAACCCATTTCATCAGCCATCTCTTTTTGATTCTCTTCTTCATGAGGAACAAACTCATGGAGTGGGGGATCAAGTAGACGAACAGTTACAGGTAAATCATGCATCGCCTCGAAAATGCCTTCAAAATCAGTACGCTGCATGGGTAATAACTTATCAAGGGCCTTTCTGCGTCCTGCTTCGTCATCTGAGAGTATCATTTCACGAACAGCTTTAATCCGATCTCCTTCAAAGAACATGTGCTCGGTTCGGGTCAAACCAATTCCCACTGCACCGAAGTTCCTGGCAACTTGTGAATCATGCGGCGTATCAGCGTTAGTGCGTACACCCATGGTTGCGTATTTATCAGCCAGGTCCATTAACTCACCGAAATCACCGCTCAATTCAGGATCGATGGTATCAATTTGACCCTCAAGAACTTCACCAGTCGATCCGTTCAATGAAATCCAATCACCTTCTTTATAGCTAACTCCGTCTACATATAGTGTCTTGGTTTTATAATCAATCTTTAAGCTTCCAGCACCTGAAACGCAGCATTTACCCATTCCGCGAGCTACAACTGCAGCGTGTGAAGTCATACCTCCACGTGCCGTCAAGATTCCGTTAGCCACATTCATGCCTTTCAGATCTTCCGGTGAAGTTTCAATACGTACAAGAATGACGTTTTTACCATCATCAGCCCATTGCTCAGCTTCATCCGCATGGAATACAATTTGTCCAGTTGCAGCACCTGGAGAAGCAGGCAATCCTTTGGCCAATACTTTACCAGCTGCCAAAGCATCTAAATCAAAAACAGGGTGCAACAACTCATCAAGCTTGTTGGGTTCATTCCTGAGCAGTGCTGTCTCTTCGTCAATCTTTCCTTCACGAAGCATATCCATGGCAATTTTCACCATTGCCGCACCGGTTCTTTTTCCACCACGTGTTTGTAATAGCCACAATTTACCATCCTGGATAGTGAATTCAAGGTCTTGCATGTCAGCATAGTGATCTTCTAGTTTTTGCTGAGTGGCATCTAATTCAGCATAAACAGCTGGCATAGCCTCTTCAAGTGAAGGGAATTTAGTAGCACGCTCTTCTTCAGATACTTCGGCTAGAATTGCCCACCTTTTGGCTCCTTCAAGGGTAATCTGTTGAGGTGTTCTTACACCGGCAACAACGTCTTCACCCTGAGCATCAATCAGATATTCACCATTGAAAATGTCTTCACCAGTTCCAGCATCACGGGTAAACGCAACACCAGTACCCGAATTTTGACCCATATTTCCATAGACCATGGCCTGAACATTTACCGCTGTACCCCATTCTTCAGGAATGCGATTCAACTGACGATAGTACATGGCTCGTTCTGTATTCCAGCTATCGAATACCGCCATTACTGAACCCCACAATTGCTCCCACGGATCAGTCGGAAAATCATGCCCGGTTTGTTTCTTAACCGCAACTTTGAAATTGCCAACGAGTTCTTTCAAGTCATCAACAGACAGATCTGTGTCATCTTCTACACCTTTTGATTCTTTCAGCTCTTCAATGATGGCTTCAAAAGGATCAATGTCTTCTTTGGTTTCAGGCTTCATCCCAAGCACAACATCTCCGTACATTTGCACAAAGCGGCGGTATGAATCCCATGCAAAACGATCATTTCCTGTTCGCTTAGCAATCCCTTCAACTGCATCATCGTTCAATCCCAGATTCAATACAGTATCCATCATCCCGGGCATTGAAACACGTGAGCCAGAACGTACTGAAAGAAGACATGGATTTTCGTTGCTGCCAAAACTGGTTCCCATGATGTTCTCCACACTTCGAACAGCCGCTTCAACTTCTTCTTTTAATAACTCAACTACCTTCTCTTGTCCGAGTTGATTGTATTCAGTACAAGTGTCGGTAGTAATTGTAAATCCTGGAGGTACCGGTACACCGATAAGATTCATTTCAGCCAAATTGGCTCCTTTACCTCCTAAGAGGTTTTTCATGTCAGCTTTACCTTCAGCTTTCTTGTCACCGAAAGTATAAACACGTTTAACCTGTGACATAATCTTTTTTTATTGGTTGTTAGTTAAATATGATATACGTTTTAAGAGTCAGCAAAAGTAGTTAAAAAAGTGAATAAATTGAATGACTAAGATCTTGGATGGAAGCGATGTATCGTATCGGTTAAAAAATCGCTATTCAGGTGTGTGTAAATCTCAGTGGTAAGGATCGATTCGTGACCCAACATCTCTTGTACAGCACGTAAATCAGCTCCTCCTTCAACTAGATGAGTGGCAAAAGAATGCCTGAAGGTATGTGGGCTAATAACTTTTTTCAATCCTGCTTCTGCTGCGATTTTCCGAATAATCGTGAATATCATGACACGAGTTAATGCTTTGCCCCGTTGATTAAGAAAAATATAATCGTCAAAGCCTTTTTCTACTGGATACTGAGGTAAATAGTCAGCTAAAAATACGAGTAAAACATGTTTGGCCTGGCCTCCTATCGGAACCAGACGCTCTTTTGATCCTTTACCTACAATTCTAACATAATCCTGCTCTAAATAGAGTTGTGACTTCAGCAATCCAACTAATTCTGAAACCCGAAGACCACAACCGTAAAGTACTTCAATGATTGTGCGGTTTCGGTAGCCGTTTCGACTACTGACATCGATTGATTTTATCAAGTTGTTGATCTCTTCAGGACTTAGAATCTCAGGCAAATGACGGCCAAGTTTTGGAGCCTGGATTAAACTCGATGGATTGTTTTCAATATGCTTTTCCAATTGCAGATATGTAAAGAATGACTTAAGACCTGAAACACAGCGTGCCTGGGATCTTTCGGCTAGACCCATACTTTGCAATTCCTCTAAAAATCCCCGAATGTGATTTATTCCAATTTCTTTGAGTTGCAACGATTTATTTGTCAGGGTAAGATATGACACAAAACGCTTAATGTCTTGCATGTATGCAGTTCGAGTATGAGGTGCTAATGAGCGTTCTAAACGCAAATAGCTGTCATAGTCCTTGAGTATTTCTTGAATGCCGATCATTCATTTAGTACTTTTGCAAAAAGTGCTGGTATGAAAATAATCATTATTAACGGTCCAAATTTAAATCTCCTCGGTAAAAGAGAAGTTAAACTTTATGGCAACAAAACTTTTGATGGGTATTTCAGCTTGTTGAAATCTCATTTCAAAGATATTGAACTGGATTATTTTCAATCAAACTGGGAAGGAGAGATAATCGATAAACTCCATGAAATTAATGATTCCCACCAAGGTGTCGTTATTAATGCAGCAGCATATACCCATACTTCTATCGCTATCGCCGACGCAATAAAAGCCATCAAAGTCCCAGCGGTCGAAGTTCACATGACTAATATCCTAAATCGAGAAGAATTTCGCCAAACCTCACTCATCGCACCATCCTGCATCGGTAGTATCTCTGGATTTGGTTTGGATTCATACCGACTGGGCATTGAGAGTTTACGCTTAATCACGCAAGCATGAAAAAACATACAAAAATTGTGGCCACCGTCAGTGATCTGCGCTGTGATGTGCCGTTCCTGACTGAACTCTTCGAGGCAGGTATGAATGTAGTTCGAATCAATACTGCTCATCAGGATATAGAAGGATCCCTAACTGTGATGAAGAATGTTAGAGCAGTTTCCGAAAAACTGGCCATCCTGATTGACACTAAGGGTCCTGAAGTCAGAACTACAGTAACGCGTGATCCGATTTGGGTTAAAACTGGTGATGAACTGATTTTCAAGGGTGATCCCGACAAACCATCAGTGCCGGGTCAAATACATGTCAATTATCCTGGATTTGCTACTGATTTGAAACTAGGTAATCGTATTCTTATAGACGATGGAGAGTTGGCTTTTGAAGTGATTAAAAAGGAGAATAATGAATTGCTCGCCAAAGCAGAAGACGATGGATGGATTAAAAGTCGGAAATCGGTGAATATTCCCGGGGTGTCGCTTAATCTGCCAGCACTAAGCGAGAAGGACAAAGAATACATAGAATTTGCAGCTGCGAATGATGTGGCATTTATTGCCCATTCCTTTGTTAGAAAGAAAGAAGATATACTGGCTATCAAGCAGATCCTTGGCTTAAAAAAATCAAAGGTCAAAATTATTGCCAAGATCGAAAATCAAGAGGGTGTTAACAATATCGATGAGATCCTCGATCATGCCTATGGAGTTATGGTCGCCAGAGGTGACTTGGGTATTGAAATTGATGCTGAAAAAATTCCAAGCATACAGCGTAAGCTAATTGCTGCATGTGTCAGACGAAAACGACCAGTCATCATTGCTACCCAGATGCTTCATTCGATGATTGAAAATCCCAGGCCTACCCGTGCTGAGATATCTGATATTGCCAACGCAATTTACCAGCATACCGATGCTATTATGCTGAGTGGAGAAACAGCTTACGGCAAATACCCTGTTGAAGCAGTCGAAATCATGTCAAAAGTTGCCCAACAAGTAGAATCTGCAAAAGAAACCCGTGATTATTCCATCTCCTCAATTAATAATGAAATAGCCGCATTTTTAGCCAATGCTGCGTATCAGGCCTCAAACGAATTACCTATCAAAGCTGTTATTGTTGATTCTCAATCGGGACGCACAGGGCGCTTTTTAGCGGCTTTCAGAAATAGCAATACCATATATGCTGCTTGCTACTCAAAACGAGTGATGCGTGAAATGGCCTTATCTTACGGAGTAAGTGCATTCTATTTGCAGCAAAAGAAGACTACTGATGCGTTTAAACGGGCTGTAGTCAGTCATCTGATGGATGAAAAGAAAATCGATCTTGACGATCAGGTCGTTTTGGTTGCCGGTAGTTTCGGTCCCAAAAAAGGAGCATCATTCATCGAAATTGGGCAGGTTAAAGATCTCATTCACATCAGGTAAATTCCAGCAATTTGCTCATTTTTCCCAAATTTGGAATTATTCACAAGGCTGAAATCTGCCTAATGTGCAGTAGTCCTGTTATTTACTAATATTGGATCAAATCCTGTACAAGGTTCTGGAATGCAAAAACCAGAACAATGAAAAAAGGTATTGAATCAAGGATTGTTGCCATTTGCTTCATTATGTTGATGGCACTAATATCTTCACCAATTCATGCCGCAGGAATTGATGAAGTGGATCTTGCGTTAGACAAGACGGTATACAATGCGGTTCCGAAAGTGGGTGGTGAGAGTGTATTTACAATCACAGTTACGAACCTGAGTGGTGATGTGGCTGCGACTAATGTTGAGATAGAAGACATACTCGATGCAAATCTGGTCTACAAGCACAGCAGTACTGCACATGGTTCTTATGATCCTGGTACTGGAATTTGGTCAATACCGACCATTTTACCCGGACAAACAGTATCGCTTGAGATTATGGTGACGGTCAATGGCTCAGCCGATAACATGGCTCGTTTACTTGATCTCGACCAGGATGACATAAATATTAAGAACGACTATGGATACGCTTCAGTAACCGTCAGTGGTTCCTCCGGTGGAAACGACGGTGGAATCGAAAGTGATGGCAGCATGGCCGGTAAGATTGCGGTTCGCCACTTCAGTCGATTGAAAGATCCAACTGTTGAGCGTCTGCAGAAGCCAGCCGAGATGATCACATTCGATGAAGACCTGGCACGCAATGGTTTGATCAAGCCAGTTTCAATACTGAAAGGAGAAACTGATCTGGCTGAATTATTCCCTGAAGCCGGACCTTACAACAGTACAGCATTTGTAAGTACTCCTTCGGATATCATCGGCATTTCCAATGCACAGGAAGTCTTCTCAGTTGACTACTTTGATCAGACTCAACGACGGATGGCAGCTGTATTGGCTATGACCACTGACAACGGTGAAGTATACAACCACACCAAGATGGTCTGTGACCGTTTGAATGGTGCAACACTTGACAAGCTGAATACGATTCTCATTGGCGATCATCTCTTTGTCATGGGTAAACTGGTACAGGACAATGGCGACATTGATTACACCATCAGTTTCATTACCTATGAACAAGGAGGAAAAATGGTGGTTGATAACCGGTGGTTGAACCAGGATTACAGTCCGGCCAACACAACCGTATTCAACTTCCAGGTTTGGTCGGTAACTCCACAATCAACTGTTGAGTTGGTTGAATCGATTCTTGACCGACTGGGTCAGGATAATGAGCTCAGGATCAAAAATGCTGCTCAACCTGATGTACCCGATACCTATGTGGTGAACGGATACTATGATCATGGCGCCATAGTTGTCAACCTGCACGCTGGAGAAGGGGTAGAGCAGATTACCGTTCGCGGTAAGCTCAACCGACATGAAACCGGTAGCAGTGAAACATTTGAAGCTACTGTACCAGTTCAGGCTGGTCAGGGAGATTACCAGACCATAGAGATTCCAACGGGTTTTGTCTATGACGTAGAATTCAGCTTGAGCAACACCAGCAATGATTCTCGCGATAGATTATATTTTGCCGATGGTACCTGGGGCAAGTACATTGAAGAATCAGCAGCTATTGTTGATCGCTTCGAGACCACCAGTCATGATGGTAGCATCCTGACTGACGCTTACCAGGTTGAGCGGAATGCCTTAATCAGTGGACAGGTGAAGACCTATGCTTCTCTGTTCCGTTCACTTCGTCCGGGGAACCTCTCAGTTGATCTGAGTGGCTACAATACTCTCGAATTTGAAGCCAGCGGAATGGGTGAGATTGAGTTGATCGTGGCTAAGCAGTCAATTGACAACTGGGGCGATCAATTCAGAACAATGATCAGTCTGGAACCAGGAGAAAAGACCTATTCGATTGATCTGAGCACCTTGCATTCACCCAAGTATGACCTATTTACTACAGATGATGTGGTTTCAGTGTCATTCAATGCACTCGGAGATGGAGTAAACTACTCCGACTTTGAGATGGAAATCAAATCCATGCGCTTTGTCAAAGGGACTAACAATCAAGGATTCTTCGATGG
>CAYUGX010000234.1:0-8149 GCA_964444375.1 uncultured Porphyromonadaceae bacterium
TAAGCCAAATGACATCATAATTCTGGGATAGCAATTGTCTTGACAAATGACTGCCAATTAATCCTGATCCTCCTGTGATAAGCACCTGGGGTTTCATGATTCTTGCTCTAATTGTCTGATGGCCTTGACCATTCGTCCCAATCCTTCCTCCAGTAACTTCCTGGGTGTCCCAAAGTTTATTCGCATGAATCCACTCCCTCCAGGTCCGAAAAGTGTTCCTGGACTCAATCCGATCTGACCTTTTTCAACCATTAAATAGCGGAGCTCATCATCTTTGAGGCCAAGGGCTGAAAAATCAATCCAGGCCAGGTAGGTGGCTTCAGGAACCAGCATACGAATTTCAGGCAGATGTTGTGCAAGATAATCCACCAAGAAATCCCGGTTACCCTGCAAGTAATTGAGAAGTTGACCCAGCCAATCCTCGCCTTGATCATATGCGGATTCAGTGGCAATGGCTCCGAAAATATTGCCCATATTGATGTGTACAGTGTGGATGAGTTGGTCATACACCTTGTGGACTTCAGGATCTGGAATGATTACAACAGATGTACTCATCCCTGCTAAATTGAAGGTCTTCGAGGCGGCCATACAGGTTATGGATCGAACTTGTTTTGAAGAGACTGCTTTTGCGAAGGGCACATGTTTTCCGGGTGGCAATACTAAATCGGCATGTATTTCATCCGAAATAACCATGATGTCGTGACGAGCACAAACAGCTCCCAAAGCGCTTAATTCTTCGGTTGTCCACGCAGAGCCACCTGGGTTGTGTGGATTACATAGAATAAGCATTTTGGTTTTGTCGTTGATTGAATCTTCAAGTTGATTGAGATCCATGCATAAGCGGCCGTTTCGTTCAACCAATGGATTGTATCGGATTACACGCTTTGTTCCTTTAATGCACTCATAAAAAGGGAAATACACAGGATTCTGCACAATCACTTCGTCTCCAACCTCTGTAAAGCCCAGGATAGCTAAAGAAACAGCAGATACCACTCCAGGGGAGAAATGCATCCAATCATTGGATACGGTCCAATCGTATCGCTTTTTACACCAGTTTATGAAGACCTGGTTAAAGGAAGACGGCCTGAAGGTGTAACCCAAAACCGGATGCTCGATCCTAGCTTTAATCTTATCAAGGATAAAGTCGGGTGTTTTGAAGTCCATATCAGCTACCCAGAAGGGTAATAGGTTTGGATTTTTGAAATACGTCTCACGCAAATCCCATTTTACACTATTGGTGTTTTGCCGGTCGATAATTTCATCAAAATTGTATCTCGTAGCCGTCATATTGGTTTATTTTGCTTGCAACTGCTTGGTAACTAAGCGCTGATAGGCTGCAGCTATCTGCAGCGTGGTCTTATTATTGGGTACAAGGGAATGCGAGTTAATTTGCTTAATTGGTAAAACCCCGGGTGAAGTTCCTGTGATAAATGCTGCTGTCATCTGAGGGATCTCTGATAGGTGGATTGGGCGTTCGCTAATGGTGAGCTTTAACTCTTGGGCGATTGCCATAACCAGTAGGCGTGTGATGCCTGGTAAAACCGACTTTATAGGCGGTGTGACAAGCAAACCATCGATTTCAGCAAAGAAATTTGATCGGGATCCTTCGGTGATGAACTCCATGTCATTCACCAATAAGACTTCATTATGATGACCTGTTTGCAAGATCGCATCTGCCTGCTTGCGGACAACAGGATTCCATGATTTAATACCCGGATTATCTCTTACCAATCTATGTGTGGTAACTTGGATCCCGGTTCTTTTTTCTTTATGGCTGGGATAGTGGTGAGGGATGAATCCCATGATTACAAGACCATCTGTAGAGTTTATTTGTATCCTGATGTTACCTTCTTCTTTGGCTTCAGCTTTGATCAGCTGTTCAATTCCCTTGCAGAGTGTTTGGTCATCGCAAAAACCGAGAGTTTTATACTTTGCCGATTGATGCATCCTGTCAAGATGTTCGGCCAAGAATAAAGCTTTTCCATGGTAAATCCTGACTACTTCATAGATCCATCCGGTAGGGTGATCAGACGGATAGCGATCTAAATAACCTTCTCTAATATGACCCGATTCCCAAATCATTTTCTATTGATAAGATAAATACCCAGAAGAATTAGAGCCATGAATAGAAACTGCAGCAGACCAAATGTTTCACCATCAATGATGCCCCACATCAAAGCAAATATGGGAATAATGTAGGTTACCGATGCAGCAGTCACAGCCGATGTGAACCGAATGAGACTGTTCATCAAAAGCATGGCCAGGGCAGTCCCTACAATCCCTAGCGTGGCAAGGGCAGCGAAATGCCAGGCCCATCCTGGAGAATCAAAAACCGGCGTGAAGTCGCTCAACAACAATATTACCAGCGCGAAGGGCCAAATGAACATAAAGGAAAAGGCGGTTATCTGGGCTCCTTTCAAATGAGTCAAAGTAGACTTTACAACATTCACATTCGTGGCATAACAGATGGTGGCGACAACAATAAATAATGCATAACTGATAAAATTATCCAGCCTGATATCCTGTCCAATCGCAAACAGCCCAAAAGCTCCAGACAGACCAAGAACCAAGCCAGACAGTTGTGACAATTTTGTTTTCACCCGAAGGAAAAGAATTCCTATCAACAAAGTAAATACAGGAGTGAGGGAATTTAAAATACCTGCCAAGGCACTATCAATTCGGGTTTGCGCTTTTGTGAAAAGGAAAGCTGGGATGAAGCTGCCAATGAAACCAGCGATTAGCAATGCTGGAAGATCTTTTCGCTTTAAGAATTTCAGGTTTTTGAGTGCGATAGGGAAAAGCACTAATGAAGCCAGTAGCATACGTATAGCGGCAGCCTGGTAGCTGTTAAAGCTTTTCAGACCGATTTTCATCAAAATAAATGAACTACCCCAAACAAAGGCCAGGAGAAATAAGATCGAAAACTGAAACCACCGTTTTTCCCAGTTCATGATTACTAATACAAATGGGTGCTCAGGTTGTTGCTGAGTATCTAATTACTCACAATGAATTTTTTGTGAACGCAGGTATTCCCGGCCGTAAAGCGAGTAAAATAATGACCACTGGGCCACCTGCTGCAATTAAGTATCACCCTTCTTGAATCCCCATTCATTTGAATGGTAAAACTCTGAATCCTTTTGCCAGAGAGGGTAAACACCTCCAACTGGCCCTCACCTTGATGGGTTGACTTAATATCCATTGTTACCGTGCTACTGCTTGGATTGGGATAGATGGTCAGGTTGGCCTGCTGGGCATATTGTTCATAACCGGTGGCATAGGACAGGGGTGCTTCGATCGCATTGAGAATTGGACGATGATTTGCATTTGAGTTGTATGCTTGCAGAACGCCAACCAGATGAACATTTTCGGGTCTCCAACGAGTACTCATTTTGATAGTACGACTAAAAATATACCGCTCACCCTTCTTTACTTTTTTTGGAATGACACCTGCGGCTCCCCAGGCGCCTCCGAGCATCTCCCGCACTACATGTCTGTGGGGATAACCGATGATGGGATTGCCAATATCTTCTAATTCAGGATAGGTATTCATCGTGTTGTAGTAATTTGCCTGATCGTAGCCGGATCCAGAGCCAACTACACTATCCTCAACGATGAAACAATTGAGTCGTAGATCAGCTTCGTAATCGATAATGAAATCGGCAACTATGTCAATTTTCCATTCGGCTGTTTCAGGGTAATAATAGTTGTATACGTTCAATTCAGCTGGAGTAAATTCGATATCCATCAAACTAATTGCCTGGACCCAGCTGTTGGTGGATATCCCAAAACCGAGTTCTCCCGGATTTCGTCGATCAATCATACCACTCGGAAATCCTGAAATGTACTGGCCAATTACTGTATTTCCCGCTTCGAAAACCATGTCATCACCGTTGTGCAATGCCACGAGAATGGTGTTTGGATAACGTGGATGGACCTCATCTCTGAACACAATCGGGCCTCTTGGACACCAACCACACCAGGCTCCGGTTGCTTCTTCGATAAGGACATTTCGCTCTGGAAACTCAACAACAACCTGAATGGTCTTGGTAAGCGTATCATTTCGTGCTTTTTGATCAGCCTGTCCATTGGGTTGAGAAACCCAGACTTTCAGAAGAAAATCCGTCGTATCAGAAACCCGGATCTGATCGGGGTGAGTAAATGATTCAGTGATGCTTTTGCTCAGATCCATACCGTCTTTCTTGTAGGAAAAGACAGAACCTTCATTCACCTGCCAGTTGATCAGGACGTCATTTAATCGTTGTGTTCCATTGTTTTTTATTACACCTGTTATGGTGAACATATCGCCCGGCTGTGCGTAGCCTGGACTGTTTATGCTGATCAAGGCTACATCGTAGGCCAGAATGTTTTGTTGGGCTTGGGTAGTTAGGCTGCTCAAGAACACTATTGCCAGGATCAAATAAGTCAATCTCTTCATGTTGTTTTGGTTTTGCTGCTATCAAAGCGCTAAAGTAAAAAAAAAGACCATCCGAAGATGGCCTTTTTTTCAACTGTATTTCTATGAAGTACTACTTCTCGTAGTCGTATCCCATGATAGCTCCTTCACTGAAACGGCCCAGGCCTTTTTCAGTCATTACATCATAAATCATCGCGCCTACACCAAACTTGAGTGTCTTGGCATCATATCCTAAAACTCTCAGGTAAGCAGCCAGATTGGCACTAGTTTGACCAGTATAGCAATAAACTACAACAGTCTTGTCAGTTGGCAGAGTCTTCAGATCAGCTGTAATTGACATAGAAGCTTTTGGTGTATACTGCATAGCTCCAGGAATGTGTCCTGGGTCTGCATAGTGCTCAGCTTTCCAGTAGTTCACTATGTAATAGTTGTCAAGTGCGCCAAATACAGTAGCAGCAGTAATCGCAGCTTCACCAAATCCTTCAGCAAAAAGGGCATCAACACGGTTTTCCAGAATTTCCTGTCCAGTTTCCAGACCAGTGCTCAATGTTGGCAGGTCACCTTCAGGTCCTTTGGCTGTTGCATCTGAGGTAAATTCTGAAGCATAAGTATTTGCAATGTTAGCAAAATACTTACCAGCAAAGTCAGTATGCCATGAGCTCATACCAAACTTCATGGTGAACACTTTCTCATAACCACTGATTCGAAGCAAGCATGTTACCCAAGATGCAGTTTGGCCAGTATAACATACAATCGCAACCTTCTCATAGTTGGTCAGATCAACACCTTCTAGGTGAGTTAATGCTGCTTTGGAACCAACGTTCACAGCATTTTTGATGTGTCCTTTTGCAAAATCTTCAGCTGAACGAATGTCCATGATGTATACCTGACCAGTCTGGTTCAAGGCATATACATCTGAAGCTTTCATAATAGCAGGCATGTCAGTGCTGACATAATCTTTCATCAATGGTGAATTAGCAGACTCAAGGTACTCAACAAGCACTTGTGCTTCATCAACAACTGTTTCTTTCTTACATGCAGTAAACAGAACAGTTACGGCAAGAATGCTAAGCATCCAAAATTTCAAACTTTTCATTTTCATGATTCTCACGATTTTAACGTTTTCATTAGACATTTTAAGAATATTGTTAGGCTATTTGGTCCAAGATTTGGGTAGTTTGCCATCAACGGTAATCTTACGACTGGCAGATTTCTCCCAGTCCAACAGGTTTTCCTCAAACAAGAACAACTCTTTGTTAATCAAGACACCGTCTTCTTTTCTGATGTGACAGTTTGAGCCACATTTGGCGCCCTCAGCAACCTGAGTCCGACTGGTCCATTTTAAAATGTTGTGGGGCGTGGTATAGTTGTACGTTGGGAAAATATCGAAATTGGAATAATCATCAACTCCATATTCTTTCCAGTTATCCGGTGCGGCCAATGTTCTTCTGACCAAGGCAAATTTGTAATCTTCTTTTATATCAGGTATTGGGTTCATGGCAATCTTGAAATCCTGGTATGAAGGAATACGAGCACCCTCACCATGAATGTGACAGCTACCACAGTTGTTATAGTCTTGTGAATGGCAGACCTGGCAATTGAAGTCTTCATAATGCAATGAGTGGTACATGTTGCTCGTCTCTATGCCTGAGTGGCAATTTGAACACTTCGGTAATCTTGAGTAGGCATAACGCTGTTCAACCGGTTCACCGTCGCCGTGCAACTCAATTCCCGTATGACAGTCCATGCATTTGAATCCCATTTTTTGAAGATGCACATCAGATTTTGTTCCAGCTGCTACCCCAAGATAGGCATGTCCACCCCGGGATACATGGCATGATACACAAACGGTGATCATATCCGCTGTTTTCACAAATTCATGACCGTTCATCAGTCCCCCACCAGCTTTTAGTGGTCGAACCACGTGGCAATTTCCACAGGTTCCATGGCAGATGGCGCAATTCTGACTGTAGCCTTCGATTTGATGTTGAGGTAATTTGTCGAATTCATGGGGGCCAGCCAATCCGCTACGCATAGTGACTTTCCGTTTTTGGCCTGTGCCCTGGTGGATGCTGGTAACGAAATCGTGGGCGATTCCTGGATGACAGTTACCGCATTTGTCTTCATACTCAGCTGAAGGGTGTTTCAGAAAATCACCGGAGTGTGCTTCATTTTTGTCAGATGTGCCGTCAACTCCATTGTGGCAACTGACACAACCCAAATCACCATGGGCTGAATTCTGGTATGATTCATATCCAGCACCGCTCATGTATACCCGGTCATAGGGCTCATAATGAGGAGCATCTCCTCCACAACCTCCGGCTACTGTGGCTGTGTCAGGAGAAAAGACTTCCTGAAGATGGGCATAATTGGTATGACAGCCCTCACAGGAAGCTATTGCTCTTTCTTCGTTAAACTTCTTACAACTACTCAAAAAAACTACCCCTGCTACAAAAAGAAAACTTAGTCGCAATAGGTTCTTTAATAATGCTTTCATTTCACCAATGTCTTTTAATATTATCCAGTTCTATACAGCTGTAAAGATGTTGCTTTCAGACGACTTGCCGAAAGGTTTTGTACTGACATATGTTTTGTGTTAACTTGTTCTGGATTGGTAAAAAAGATGATCCGCGTCAGTATATTTATTGACATTTTAGTACTTTTGCTTCTTCGAAGAGTATTTGAAAGAAAGGGAATAGAGGTATGAATTTTACCGGTTGCACAATTGGTACAAATCCGTGTAGTTGTTTTGGCAAGTTGACTCCTGAAGAATTGGAAATGCTGGATGCAAATTCAGTGCAGATCTCTTACAGGAAGAAGGAAGTCATTTGCAAGCGTGGCGCTTTTGTATCAGATGTGATGTTTGTTGAAGAAGGCTTAGCCAAAGTTTACCTCGACAATGGCGAACATTCCCTGGTTCTGAAAATTGTTCCCGGGGGATCTATGTTGGGTTTAGCCTCTGTCTCTGAAGAGAATAACACCTATCAATATTCGGCCAGTGCATACATAGATACAAAAATCACGCAGATAGATATCAAAGCATTCCGCCAGCTGCTGAATCAGAACAATGATTTTGCCAAAGATGTTATTGACATTTTAAGTGCCAATAGTTTGCAGATTTATGGCCGCTTTTTTTGCCTGACCCATAAACAGGCGTACGGTCGATTAGCCGATATTTTACTTTGTCTTTCCGACCGGGTCTTCAAAAAGAAAGTATTCGAATTGCCTCTGACACGAAAAGAATTGGCTGAATTGTCGGGTATGAGCGCTGAAACGGTAATACGAATGCTGAGAAAGTTCAATGAAGATGGTCTGATTGATCTGGATGGAAAGCTTATGACTGTAGTTGACTACAACCGTTTGCAACGAATTAGCGAAACGGGCTAATCTAAAAGGGATCAACATTGGGCTGAATTATCACCTGCCTGAACTGCTTATCCTGGTTAAATAATACCATAATGCTCCTGATATCCTCCCGGATGGCTTTGTGCTCATTGCCCTTACCTGATTTGATTAGTATATTCCGTATATGATATTTCTGGATTTTTTGAATAGCAGGAGCTTGAGGGCCTAAAATGCGATAATCCCATTTTTTTCTGAGGGCCTGGGCAAAATGGTGAGCACAACGGGCGAGTAGATCAGCATCCTTGTGCTTTAAGCTGATGCTAATTAAGCGTGTAAATGGCGGATAGGCAAAGGCTTTTCGTTCAGTCATCTCAGTTTGATACATCGCAT
>CAYUGX010000235.1:0-8102 GCA_964444375.1 uncultured Porphyromonadaceae bacterium
CAGCCAACCACCCCGTGTAGATACTTCCCAGACCGATTCCAAGATCCAGACCGGTTAGAAAAGTAGAATTGGCTACACCTCTTCGTTCTTTAACAACCACATTGTTGGCAATGGTTTGAAATAGAGGCACCACGATGCCCATTCCCAATCCAAGACAAACCGATGATCCCAGAAAACCAATGGGATTATGAATACTAGCAAGCACGAACAAGGCACCGGATGCCAATAGCAAACCTACCAGAATGATGTACTTTGGACCAAAGCGGTCAAAAATGTAACCTGAGAATAAGCGAGATACACCCATTCCCAGAGCAAGTACGGTAAAAAACCAGGCCACAAATTCAGTTAACTCGTTGGCCCGGGCGTAAATGGGAACGAAAGTAATCACAGCCCCAAAAGCCGAAACGACGAATATCACATTTAACGACACAGGGAAAGCCTTTTTTGCGAATAAGGAGTTAAATGTGATTTTTTGTTTTTCAGGTTTTCTGACCGATGGAAATTTAAAGAGATATAAAAATACAATTCCCAGCATCGATATAAAAAAGGTTGAGTAGAATAACCAACCATAGCGGTCATCGGCCATAATTAATATACCAATTGCCGGTCCGATTACCATAGCCAGATTAAAAGCCAATCCAAAATATCCAATTCCGCGTCCCCTCTTCCTGACTGGGATGATATCTACCACAGTAGCGAAATAGGCTGAAGTTGAAGCCCCCCACAATAAACCATGAACAAAACGCAGGATCAACAGCGGAATGAATAAAATAGCCCAGTTATATCCAATAAAAAATAAGGCGAAAAGCCAGGTACTGATTAATAAAATTCCTTTTCTTCCTAACAAATCCACACCTAAGCCGGCGAAAGGCCTGACAAGTAGAGCTGCCAGTGTAAATATGGCAATGATCAGGCCCAATTGACTGTTATCTATTTTTAACACATCCACTGCGAAAACGGGAAGTGTTGGCAATAACAAATAAAAGGCGGTGGTCAAGAGAAACATGGACATCCCGAGATAGATATAGTCGCGGGTCCACAGTTTTTCAGTTTTCAGATGCATGATAATGGATGCGTTGGCTGGCAAATTTCACAATATTCCAGTTAATCGGTTCATAAATTGTCTATTTTTATTCAACAAATGAAACTGTCATGAATATCCTGAAACTGCTAACCACCTTAAGTCTGATCACCGTACTAGCCTGTCAGAACCAAAACTATGCCCCAATTCAGGAAACTGAAGAAGAACATGACGCCAGAATGGAATGGTGGCGAGAAGCACGTTTCGGATTATTTATTCACTGGGGTCTGTATGCTGTACCTGCTGGAGAATGGGAATCTGGCACCAATCACGCCGAATGGATTCGGACCACAGCACAAATTCCCCTTGAGACCTACGACCAATTCTTAAATGATTTTAATCCAACAAAATTCAATGCTGAAAGTTGGGTAAGCATGGCAAAAGATGCCGGAATGAAATACATCGTCATCACATCCAAGCACCACGATGGTTTTTGCTTGTGGAATTCTAAGTATACTGATTTTGATATCATGTCAACTCCTTTCAAACGAGACATCATGCAAGAACTCTCTGATGCATGTGCCAAAGAAGGCATAAAAATGTGTTGGTATCACTCTATCATGGATTGGCATCATCCCGATTATCTCCCCAGAAGAGGCTGGGAAAATGACCGAACGACGTCAGGAGCTGAATTTGACCGCTATGTCACTTACATGAAAAAGCAGCTAAAGGAGTTACTCAGCAAGTATGGAGATATCGGAGTTCTTTGGTTCGACGGTGAGTGGGAGTCTACCTGGACCAGCGAGTACGGTACAGATCTTTACCACTACGTCAGAAACTTGCAACCTGATATTCTGGTGAACAATCGTGTGGGTGTTGGGCGCTCTGGCATGGCCGGATTAACCGAAGAAGGTGAATTTGGGGGTGATTTTGGTACACCTGAGCAAACCATACCAGCAACAGGTTTGCCAGATGTCGATTGGGAAACCTGCATGACCATGAACCGTCACTGGGGTTACAATCGGCTTGATAAGGACTTCAAATCTAGCACTGATCTGATCCAGAAACTGGCCGATATCGTTTCGAAGGGTGGTAACTTCCTACTTAATGTCGGACCAACTGCAGAAGGTTTATTCCCACAAGAAAGTGTTGACCGACTCAGGGATATTGGAGTTTGGATGAAAACAAATGGAGAATCCATTTATGGTACACTCGCTAGCCCATTCAGTCAACTTGAATGGGGACGATGTACTCAAAAACCCATGGAAGAAAGTACGAGGCTATATTTCCACATCTTTGACTGGCCTGAAAATGGAAAGCTGACAATACCTGGTCTTGGAAGCGAACTCATCCGCGCCTATCTGCTTGCTGATCCACAACAAGACGAGCTGAAAATGGAAAAAGACCGCGATGCTGTGGTCATTTACCTTCCGGATGACCAACCAAACGTGGCTAATTCAGTGGTTATTGTAGATATTGTAGGTGAACCCATTATTTACGAAGCCCCAAGCATTTCAGCCCACAATCGGTCATTTATCGACCAACTTGAAGTAACAATTTCAAAAAAGGAAGCACAAACAACACTTCGTTACACAATTGACGGAACGCTTCCAACACTCGAATCAACCGAATACAAAACGCCATTTCTGATTACGAACAGTACAACCATATCCGCAGCCTGTTTCGATGATCAGGGTCCGGTTAGTAGCACCACGCAGGAAGCCTTTATCCAGGTAGAGCCAAAACCAGGAAAAAGCCTCAGCTCACTCAAATCTGGCCTCCTGTATTACTACTACCATGGAGAATGGGATAAAATTCCAGAATTCAATGGATTAAGCAGCAAACAACAAGGTGTTGCCAGCTCTTTCGAGTTGGCCAAAGAGACCACCCAAGAAAACTTTGCAATCGATTACCAGGGATTCATCACAATCACCAGCGATGACGTTTATACTTTCTACTTAAGCTCAGATGACGGCAGTCGCCTTTATATCAATGAAGAAATCATCATCGACCATGACGGACTGCACAGCGCCAGTGTCAAAAAGGCCGACATCGCGCTGGGTAAAGGACTACACGCCATCCGAATCAGCTTCTTTGAAAAAACCGGAGGCAACACCCTCGAACTAGAATGGTCATCAACACAATTTGAAAAACAAGCCATTCCCTTCGAAAAACTACAACACAGAAGATAGAGGGGAGAGACGAGAGACGACAGATGTGTCGTCCTAAAATAGGTTTACAACTAATCAGTTAATCAGTTAATCAGTTAAACAACTAAACAACTAAACAACTAAACAGCTAAACAACTAAACAGCTAAACAACTAAACAGCTAAACAACTAAACAGCTAAACAACTAAACAACTAAAAAGCTAATCGGTTAAACAATTCAACAATCAACTAAAAATCGGATCCAAGCCTTTCTCTTCGGTTAACTTAAGACTGACAACTGAAAACTACTCCATTCTTATTCTTTTCATGATCTCATTGACCCAGAGTCTGTATTGCGTAGCGCTGGGATGCAAACCATCCTCAGCAACTAAACTTTTATCTTCCAACCCATTACGTGAAATCTCTGTAATGTCAATGTAGACAACACCGTACTCATCAGTTTTTTCTCGCTGATATGTATTGTATTCATCTAATTCCTTCGTAATCTTGGCAGGATCTTTTGATTGGCCAAATGGTGTGAATCCATAATCCGGAATAGATAACACAAAAACCTGTTCTTTCTTGTTCCCTGCCCGACTGATCGCCTCACGCAACAGACAGTCGAACTCAAGACTCATTTGATCAAATGATTGTCCCTGATATTGATTATTGACTCCTATCAACAGGGATACTAAATTGAAGTTCTTAGGATCTTCTTGATTTAGTGCCTCAATCAGTTGATCTGTTCGCCAACCGGTTCGTGCTATCACTTTGACTGAATCAACTGCTCTATTTTGAGAAACTAGTTGTTTCGCTAGTTGGGCAGGCCACCGAGACATATTTTCAACACTCTCCCCGATCGTGTATGAATCTCCTAACGCCAGAAAACGTACCGGTTCTTCAATTACTATTTGGGCAGATAGAGGCAGTCCCAATAATGAGCACATCACGAATACAATTATTCTGTTTACCATTTTATTTCACTTGTCTAACTGTGTTCAAATAGCCAGTCATGAGCTTGATCTGTTCAGCATACTGGTCTGAACCCAAGGGAAATATTTCCTCTGGATCCATCACCGGATCATACAATTCTCCAGTACGATAGAATTTATAATCATGGGTTCGAACATATTCATAAACCGACAGCGGATCCCGTCCTCTTTTCCAATAATAGCCATAAATAAAATCCCTTATCTGTGGTTGCTGCCCCATGAGGACGGGCAATAGATTTTTGCCATCAATTTTGGGTTTGTCGGGTCGTTCAAGTCCGGCTATGGCCAGAAATGTGGGCAGTACATCTGAAAAATCAGTCAATGCCCTGCTCACTACCCCTTCTTGAATTTGCCCAGGGGCATACGCAATAAGAGGTACATGAATACCGTACTCATGTGTGAGTGATTTTCCGCCAGCCACCAGACCATCAACAGTTTGAGTAATAACAGATCGGTGTGTACCATTATCACCTGTGAAAAACAGATAGGTATGCTGCTCAAGACCCAGCTTTTCAATTTCCTCCCGGATATTTTGGACCAGTCTATCCGTATAAATCACCATATCTCTGAAATAACTGGTGTCCTTTTGGCTCCGGTCTTCTTCCCATTCTGGCGAATCTGGAGTAGGAACAAAGGGATCATGAGTGAGGATCATGGGGTAATACAGCAAGAATGGCTGATTCCGATTACGACGCATAAAAGAAAGAGCATAATCATTGATTATATCAGGGCCATACAGGCCTTCGTTCGAATCGAGCACTTTTCCATTCTGGTACAACTTTGGATCAGCGTAACGTCCTCCTCGTTTATCCTGGCCGGCGATGTGGTTGTATATTTGCCACAAACAATATTCGTCGAACCCTTCCAGATGGGGTGCCTCAATACCATTTCCTAATTGCCATTTGCCCACAATACAAGTGGCATATCCTGCCTCTTTCAAATAATGGGCAAATGTCTTTTCATTCAATTCAAGAAATCCAAATTGAGTATAATTTCGAAAATTATACCTTCCAGTCATGATCTGAACCCGGGTAGGTGTACAAACAGGTTGAGAATAGCAATGTGTAAATCGCATTCCATCCGCAGCAAGCCGATCAAGATAAGGGGTTTGACAAGACAAGCCTCCATTGCAGCTTAAGGCCTCATAACCAAGATCATCGGCCATCATATAAACTATATTAGGAGGTCCTTCGCGATCAACTGAAGAACAAGCCATTATCAGGCCTACTAAACCAAAAATCAAAATTCGTACAATAATTTTCATTATAACTCAATTTTTTCATTCTTTGAAGATCGCAATCTTCGGAGCTTCATCCCCCTCCTTCATAAGCGCTCGATACATACCGGGTGTATTAAATACAAGTGCAAAATTTCCGTTCTTGTCAACCGCTATGATTCCCCCATCGCCACCAATAGGTTTTAATCGCTTTTGAATCACCTCTTCTGCAGCCTCTTGAACTGTGAGTTGCCTGAACTCCATGAGCGCTGCGATCTCCCGAGCTACCGTATAGCGTATGAAGAATTCACCATGTCCGGTGGCTGAAACAGCACAAGATTTGTTAGAAGCATAAGTACCCGCGCCAATAATTGGAGCATCTCCGATGCGATTGTATTTCTTATTGGTCATTCCTCCGGTGGAAGTCCCTGCAGCCAGGTTACCATCTTTGTCTAGCGCCACGCATCCAACAGTTCCAAACTTATTGGCATTGACTTTATTAATGGCATCCTGCAGTGATTGCCAGCGTTTCTCAGTGTAAAAATAACTGCTGTCGACAAGTTCAATACCAACGGATGAAGCAAAACGACTGGCTCCGGCTCCTGAAAGCATAACATGATCGCTATCGGTCATCACTTTTCGGGCAAGTGATATGGGATTTTTCACATCTCCAACTCCGGAAACGGCCCCGGCTTGAAGGTCAATTCCATCCATTATTGAAGCATCTAGTTCATTCGTGCCTTCGTTTGTGAACACCGCACCTTTTCCAGCATTGAACAAGGGAGAATCTTCCATCACCCAAATGCTTTGCTCAACCGCATCCAAAGCACTTCCGCCCTGAGCCAAAATCCGTTCTCCTGTTCGTATGGCTTTTTCCAATACCTCACGGTAAGCAAACTCGAGCTCATCACTCATATTCTCTTTCAAAATCACCCCAGCACCACCATGAATGGCCAGTGCATAAGCTGGATAATTCGATTCTTTCTGATTTGCAGTTGGTTGGCATGCCAACAAAAGAAAAGAAAGCAAACAACAAACAATAAAAGGCAATTTAAACTTCATCGTCAAAAGATTTAATCGGTGTATTCTTGATTTTCCTAAATAATCCATTTTTTTTCAACCAGCTGACTCGCAGATAAAACAAAACAAATCCAGACCCAATAAATAATAAAAACAAGCCAGATTTAAGCAGCGATCCAAGGTCATACAAAATTATAAATCCAAAGAACACCACCATAACCAAGCCGACCAGGACGGTAAATTTTAACCAGGGTTTCGTTAATTTGAATTTAGCCTGTTGGTATGCAACAGGATATCTTTTAGGCATTATCCAGGCGGAAAGCAATATGGGTAAAAAGATAAATAAACCGCCCAAAGCTGCATAAGAAGCAAAGGTCTCTAAAGAAAACCCAGATAGCACACCAACCACTGATAATAACCAAATCAAGGTAAGTAAAACATACGGCACTTCCTTCTTTTTTGATCTGATACCAAAGACTTTCGGGAGCAGCCCGTCGTGAACAATCATCAACAACGAACGTGTTCCGATTATGAATAGGGCATTCAACGTGGTTAAAAGTGCTAATATCGCACCGCCGAAAACAAAAAATATATACCCCGACGATTTTAAAATTCTTTTAGCACCAAGAACCAATGGGTCCTCATCAGCAAGAATCGATTCAGGAGATACTGAACCGATCAAACCAGTGGCTACTGCAACATAAACTAGCGCAACCAGTGGAAAAGCAATAAAAAACGCACGTGGAATAGTTCGTCCAGGATTTTTAATCTCTGCGCCTAACTCAATAATCCCGTTGGCTCCAAAATAGGTAAAACTTAGAAGGGCGAGGCCCAGAATAATCGAACCACTGCCCTTCTGGAAGAAGTTGTTAAAATGTGTCGGTTCGAAATCAGTACTCCCCCTGAAGGCAAATAATACCAGGGCAGCAATCATAGAAACTAATAAAACACCCTGGATTTGAGCAGCTATTTTAATGCCCAGCAGATTTAACACATAGAATAATGTAAGTACTCCCAAGGCAACAGGGATGATGGGTATGGATGGAAAGACAGTCTCCAAATAGTTCGAAGTTGCAATCACATACAGGGGTATTTGTCCGAAAAAAGAAGCCAGTGCATATACCCAAACCGCTGCAAAGGCCAGAGCAGGTGATATCATCCGGCTTGGATAGAGGTAATTTGCACCACTAACCGGCATAGCTGATCCCATCATGGCCAATGGCAACATGCTGATAAAAACAGGAATTACAGCCATTGCATAAGCAAAAGGCAAGGCAGGACCTGTCATGTCATACACAATGCCCGTGTATACAAATACACCACCCCCAATCATCATACCGATTACGATAAACGATACCAATGGAAGACCAATTTTGGTTTTGAAGAGAATCTGATCCATTGTTCAGTTATTTAGGTGAGAACAAGATATTAAAATCCTTGGCAAATTCATCTGAAAACGCGAAATTCGGTTTCCTTTAAAACAACAACCATGCTCATCAGAAAGAGTCTGTTCATTGTAGTCATATTGGCCATTATGGTAGCCGGTTGCGGCAAAGAAAACATGCCGCCAACAGCACAATTCACCATAGAACCGGTCAACGGAAATGATAAAACCATTTTTATTTTTGATGCTTCTGGCAGCACAGATGATAAAGATGACATCGAAGATCTGATGGTCATGTGGGATTGGGAGGGCGACAATCA
>CAYUGX010000236.1:0-8081 GCA_964444375.1 uncultured Porphyromonadaceae bacterium
GAAACACATAGATATTCAGCAAGTTGCTTTGTATTTACCCAGGTGATCTTGGTTGAAGAAGGATTTTCAGCTAGTTCAAGAAGATCATTAATTTTTTTCTCGATAACTTCTAATCGGTGTTCGATAAGGTCAAAAGGATTTTCCATGTCTCTATAATCTAATTGGTTAGAATGATAAAGTTAGTAGAACCTATTGGGTTAGATGCAGGAAAATGAGATTTTGCAATTCCTAATGGAAGATATAAATGACGAATTCAAATTGACAGATTCCCAATTATAATTACATCATATGACGAATGTGGATAAAGCCAACAACAATAAAAACTACTCTTTATCTTGAGCCTTGTAATTTTCGACTAGTTCTGAAAGTTCTTTGATCAATATGTAAACTTTCGTACACGGATTGTGGTCTGCAAAACTTTGGCCGTTATGGATTGAATCTAAATTGATAGCATGTGTTATCGCCAATTCTTGGCTACCATACTTATTAAGGATATCGAACATTTCCTTCGAATTCTTTTTGTACGAATAATTTTTCAATCCTGATACCCTTTGAATTTCTTTCTCTAATAATTCTTGATATTGTTTCCGTGAGATTCCTGTGTTATAAAAATTAAAATGCAGCAAATACCAAAGTTCAAACGCCTCATTTGTCCATGCACAATGGATTTTGGGGCGTGAATTCTCACCAATATTTATTGCATTGTTAAAATGGCTTTTTGGAAAACTATCCCTATCGAAGACAGTCCAAACTTTGTCAATTTTGCGTAGGTAATTTTCTTCGTATTTTTTTCTAAGAAGTTTTGCTTCTCGAATTATAGATAGTGTATTTTTCCAGTTCCATCAATGTCAATATTGGTCATTTCCAAAACCCCTTTGGGCAACGCTTCTTTAAGGGATTCAAAGTAGTTTGGCTCAGTCTTTTCCCCTTCACAAACAATGAGATAGAATAATCGCTTTGATTTTATTCCCATTTTTCTTTTCCGGTCAATTCTCTGACGCCTTTTGAGAATTGCATTGTCAATCTTAATTTTTCTAGCCATTGTTTATCAGGTCTTCAAAGTTTCCAATGAATGGATTAGCTCCATATCTACCATTTATATAATCTTTTTGGAATGAGCGATCTTTTCTGACCTTGGCCTTGACTCCTTCTTCTTTATACTCTATTAGCGAATATAAGTCAGAAGCCTCACACTTGTCTTTTTCGAGGAAATAAATTTGATCCCGTCTAAACCTACCATATGATAATAGGTTTGTATCATGAGTTGCAAATATTAATTGTGCATTTTTTTTATTGTATTCAGGAGAATTAAAGAGGTTCGAAATAGCTGCAGTCATGAGAGGATGTAACTTTGCATCCAGTTCGTCAATAACAAGAATTCCTCCATTAATAATAGTGTCAAAAATTGGCCCTGATATGTCGATAACTTTATTTGTTCCTGATGATTCTTGTTCTCTTAGGTCAAAATCTCTGAATCCAACTTGTTCGCCTAGTTCGTTGAATTTCTTATGCTTTGTATCTATCATAGCTAGAGTTTTGCCTTCAAGATCATTTATCAAATCATTCAGTATTTCGGTAGGAATATCATCAGGCAATAATTTTCTTTGGAACTTTTCTTTTCTTAGTCTTAACTCATCAAACCCTAAGTCTAAATCATTGAAGAACTTCAGTAATTGTTTTTTAGAACGTTCTTTTTCTAAAAGAGAAAAGGTTATACCTCGATAATTGTCATGGCTTAGACCAGAAATAGTTGACCAATCATGAAACCATTTGATAATTTTTCCTGCGATTTCCCCATTAAATTGGTCGACGACAGATAGGAATAAAGCATTGTCCCGTGTTTTTGATTCCAGATCGTAGGCCTCTTCAAATTCGTCAGACACACCAATACCGTTCATCTCCCTTATAAAGAGTGGGATTTCCTTGTTGCCAATTAACTTAAATAACCACTCCCCATGAATCTGGCTATCATCAATTTCAAAACCATATCTAAATCTACTATTGTTGATTATAAACACTACCTCAAAGTGAGATGGCTGCTTTTCTGATATAGTACTAAGGAGGAAAGGGGTTATTTTAAATCTAGAGGTCGAAGATTTCTCCATAGAAGTAAGCACAATCCTTTTCATTGTGGACATTGCTTTTATCAGGTTGGACTTTCCACTTGAGTTAGCTCCGTATAATACAGCACTTTTTAGCAGTTTATATTTTCTTGCTGAGAAGGTTGATTCTTTATACTCAGTAATGTTAGTTGCTTCCAATGAGAGAGTTTTCTTTGCATTGAAAGACAAAAAATTGCCAACAGAAAATTCAATTATCATAACGTAAGTTTGTGAGAATAACGCTCATTATTTTGCAATATTACAAAATTGTGAGAAAATATCACATAAATAACACATAGAAGTTCAATCCATTATTATTCAACATAAAATTCATCTAGGTTTGCGTAAAGTTTGCGACTCCCCCCAAAAACAAAAAAACCACCTACAAAATCGATTGTAAGTGGTTGATTCTTAAGTGGGCCCAGTAGGGCTTGAACCTACGACTCCCTGATTATGAGTCAGGTGCTCTAACCAACTGAGCTATGGGCCCTGCACTCAAATTTGAGCGAGTGCAAATTTAAGAAATTTTTCATCATGATCTAACTGATATATTCCTGAAAAAACTGAAATAATAACCAGTTTGGGATTCTCAATGGTCTGAGACTGGGAATTGTGGAGATTTAGACTTAGTTTGATTAGGAGTGGATTTTGTATGAGCATGAATTAAGGAAGGATTAGTATTACCATGTATCATTCCCATCCGATGAACTTCAAGTGTTTGTTCGGGATCTTAAAGCGAGAGAATCAATGGTGCTAAATCCAAATATTAAGTTCCTCATGCTCAACGATACATAATGACATACATGAGTATTCATTTAAAATATTTATATATTAGTAGTCGACAATACTAATAAAGCCATTGCCCATTGGAAGAAAGTAAACAATTGTTAGTAGATTTTGGCTTCACAAAACTTGAAGCCGATATATATATTTATTTACTTAAAGAATCTCCGGTGACAGGCTATCGTATCGCCCAGGCTACCGGTAAGGCTGTTGCAAATACCTATAAGGCAATTCAATCGCTGCAAAAAAAAGGGGCAATTATTGTTGATGACAGTGAAAAAAGACTTTGCAGGGCAATTCCGGCTGAAGAATTAGTAAATCGTCTTGAAAGACAATTCACTGATCGAAAGAACAAAGCAAAAAAAACACTCTTTAATATAGGAGACCAACAATCAGATGATCGTATTTATCAATTACAATCCGTTGAACAGGTAATAGAGAGATTTCGCCAGATGTTGTTCAAGAGCCAAAAGGTTGTGATAATTGATGCTTTCCCAGAAATTTTAAAACTACTGCAGGAAGATATTGAAAAATGTGTCAAAAAAGGGGTAAAGGTTCACATTATTGCTTATTCAGATTGTGAAATCAAAGGTGCTGATATAATTGTAAATATAGAAGGTAAATCCATCATCAATCGCTGGCCAGGTGAGTGGTTCAATATTGTAATAGACGGTGAGGAATACCTGTTTTCTCTTTTTAGTAAAGACCTATCCGAGATTATCCAGGCAGTCTGGAGTAGCAGTCCCTATTTGTCCTGGATATATTATTCTGCCCTCCTCTCAGAATTTCAATTGAATGCTCTTAGGGGTTTAATTCAGGAAAACAGCTCTGCCGAAGAATTGAAGAAAACATTAGAGTTCTATAATACTTTGTATCTGATGGATGCTCCAGGTTATCAAATACTGTTAAAAAGATATGTGAAATAAATCCAAAGAATATTTTGATTATATCAACCAGTTAAAATTATAGCTCGTCATGAAGATAAATGCAGTAATCCTTCTTCTATTCTTTGCTCTTATAAGCAACAATTATGGTCGTGGCCAACATGGATTCTCTGTTCAAATAGATGTTTCAGGATTTGATCGAGGTGTGACAGTTGAAGAAATTACCGGAAGCGGTTTTATTATTACAGGATATACCACTCACGAAACAACCGGCGAAGATGTATTACTGATAAAAACAAATTCACAAGGAGATACTCTTTGGACCAGGTCATACGGCGGACCTGGATTGGACAATGGCTGGGCTGTTAGACAAACTGAAGATGGAGGATTTATCATAGTTGGTTTTACTGACAGTTTTGGGGCAGGCGGAATGGATGTTTATTTGATTCGTACCGATTCTGTTGGGGAGGAGATATGGACAAAAACTTTTGGAGGACAAGAGGATGAACATGGATGGGATGTGAGGATAACGAAAGAGGGAGGATTCATCATTGCTGCCGAAACCGGTAGTTATGGGAATGGTGAACTTGATGCGTATTTAATTAAAACTGATAGTAATGGAAATGTAGAATGGACAAATTCCTATGGAGGTGCACAAATTGATCGCATTTTCTCGGTACAGCAAACGGCTGACAACGGATATGTTACAGCGGGAATCAGCTACAGTTTTACAAGTGTTGATGCAAACGACCGAGATGGATATTTACTAAAAACAAACGCATCAGGAGCTATGGAATGGTATACAACCATTGGTGGTGATGCGTACGATGTAGCACATTCAGTAGCCCTCACAAATGATGGAGGCTATATTGTAACAGGATATGGTGAAAGCTTTGGAACCAATGGTTCATTAGATGTTTACCTGATAAAGACAGATGCTTTCGGAAATCCACTATGGACCAAGGTTCACGGTACTTCAATGGATGAACGTGGTATAAAAGGGCAACAAACCTCAGATAGCGGCTATATAGCCATTGGATTTACTGAAGAAAACGCTGATATGTATTTACTGAGAGCTGATAGTCTTGGTAATTTACTTTGGTCACAAACTTTTGGATCCAGATATAAAGTGGATTTTGGATATACAGTTCAGGAAACGAATGATGGTGGGTTTGTTTTAACTGGACATACAAACACATTTAGTGGTACTGAAGGTGATGTTTTATTGATTAAAACCGATAAAAATGGACGAATCTCAATACTATCTGACTTGGAATATGATTATCCCGGTACTACACTGCTAGATCAAAATTATCCAAATCCGTTTAGTGTCGAGACTACGATTGATTATCACCTAAACGAGAAAAGTCATATAGAACTCAATGTTTATACTATTTCTGGTCAAAAGGTTGCAACACTGATAAACCAAAAACAATATGCTGGTAATCATTCTGTGAAATTCTTTGCTTCAGGATTGCCATGTGGAGTTTACCTCTGCAAACTAATAGCGACCAATGGACAGCAACAAATTAAAAAACTAGTCTTGACCAGATAAATTCTGAACTCCACATGTACCAACAGTGATCGATACACTACTGGTTTTGGGCTTCATGATAGGTTTTTAAATCCTTGATCCTAAAATAGAGAAAATGCCTTCAACGGAATGTCGAGATTAACTCCAATTCCTATGGACCTATCAAATTCCTAATATATTTGTAGTTCTTCTATCCAATGGAAGGAAAATTGTAATACTAAAACAACTGTGATGACTTATAGCAAAATGAATTTTGTGTCGATAATATTCTGCTTCCTCATGAGTACAATGCTTGCCTGCAAAAAACAAAACAAAGAAATCAAAGATGATGAAAAACCGAATCTCTTGATCTTGCAGACAGATGAGCATAATTTTAGAACAATAGGCGCATATCGAGAAACCCTAACAGATGATCAGGCTTACCTGTGGGGACCAGATGCCATTGTGGAAACCCCGAGAATTGATCAGTTAGCCCATAATGGGGTAATTTGTACAAGCTTTTATGCCACTACTCCCGTGTGTTCACCTTCTCGTTCTTCTTTCATGACCGGGATGTATCCTCAAAATACACCCGTAGTAACCAATAACATTCCCATGGCTGATGGTCTGGAAACATTTGCTTCAATCTTGGCCAGCGAGGGTTGGGCAACAGGCTATATTGGGAAGTGGCATCTGGATGGCGATGGAAAACCCCAGTGGGAACCAGAAAGAAAATTTGGCTTCACTGATAATAGATACATGTTCAACCGCGGACATTGGAAGATGCTCGAAGACACTGAAAATGGGCCTCAAGTAGCCTCAAAAAACAACAACGGAAATCCGGATTATGGCATTGAGGGAGCCACGGAGGAAAATTTTACCACTGATTTCATGACCGCCAAAACCATAGCTTTTATTGAAGCACACAAAGAGGGTCCTTTTTGCCTGATGGTCAGCTATCCCGACCCGCATGGTCCGAATACCGTTCGTACTCCCTATGATACCATGTATGCCCACATCAATTTTCAAAAACCACCAACTCATTCGAAACCAGATGAGAACCTTCCTTCCTGGGCCAAGAAAGCGAATAAGACTATACCTCAGAAGGGGATGGTAAACTACTATGGAATGGTAAAATGTATTGACGATAATGTTGGGAAAATTGTTGATTATCTGGATGCCGAGCAGCTATTATCCAAAACGATAATTGTTTTTACCTCAGATCACGGAGATCTGCTCGGGGAGCATGGTAAGGATAATAAAGGGAATCCATTCGAAGCCTCAGCAAAATCAGCCTTCATTATTAGTTTTCCCGGTACCTTACCTTCCAGAACAAGATTGGATGCAGCTTTTACCTGTGTTGATTTTTCGCCTTCTGTACTGTCACTTATGGGTGTCAACAAGTCGGGTCAGGAAGAGGGCAGAGATCTTAGCTCCTTGTTTATGAATGGCACTCCGTCAGAATGGAATGATATTGCATTCATGAGAGGGACCGGTTCACATACAGGACCCGATATGAATTGGCTTTCAGCTGTCAGCGATAGATACAAGTTGGTTCTTTCGCCCAATGAGAATGATGTTCCCTGGTTGTACGATCTCGAAGTAAATCCGGATGAAACCATCAACTATTATACTGATCCGGAGTACAAAGAGGTAATAAAGAAACTATCTGCTGAGCTGATTGAATACGGTAATAAGTTCAATGATCCCAGAATTCATCATCCGAAAATCTCAAAAGAACTGATCGTGGATTAAGGTTTAATGTCGGGTATGGAAAAGTAAAAAGTTGATCCTTTTCCAACTTCTGAATCAACCCACATTCTCCCTCCAAGTAAGTTTACTAACTGTTTTGCAATGGATAAACCAATTCCAAGACCCCTGGTAGGTTTAAGTGTAGAATCGTTAGCATTTCGAAAATGGTCAAAAATGGTATCATGCTTGTCTTTTGGTATACCAATTCCTGTATCCTTTACAAAAAAGGTAAAAACCTTTCGATTCTCTACGTAGTAACCATATTCAATCAATCCCTCGTTGGTATGCTGTATTGAGTTTTTGATTAGAACAAATAAAATCTGCTTTAGCTTTGATTTGTCGGTTTCTATAATAAGATTCTGGTGGTTTTTTGGAAAGACTTGAACGGCCTTGAGATGTTCTTTGCTATTGATTTTTTGCTGAACAGAAATGAATTTAATAATATCATTATTGATGTCCTCAAAATGAAAGCGATTTTTATGGATCACTATTTCACGGTTCTCCAGCATAGTTACGTTCAAAAGTTCATCAATAATGCTTAATAGATGATTGCCAGATTTTAAAATGATATTGGCATAACTAACAGATTTTTCTTCATCAAAGCCATCATTTATAAGTTCTGAGAACCCAATAATTGAATTTAAAGGAGTCCTCAATTCATGCGACATCATGGCTATAAAAGCTGATTTCATACGATCAGATTCCTCAGCTTTTTCTTTGGCTATTTTTAGTTCATCATTTATTTGTTTTCGGTCAGTAATATCATCAATTATACCGTCGTAATATTGTGTTTTCTCATCACCATCACTAATCATTCTCAAATTAAGAGACATCCAAAATGTTGAGCCATCTTTACGTTTGGCCAAGGTTTGGTAATCATATACGACACCATACTTGTCAGCCATTTCCAACAAGGTCTCACGGGTTTTAATTTCTTTATATAGCTTTTGGGCTTTGACTTGAAAAAGCTCATCAGTCGAGCCATACCCAAATAGTTTTGCCATTGCAGGATTAAGGGAAACAAATTTGCCTTCAGGTGTTGAGCGG
>CAYUGX010000237.1:0-8071 GCA_964444375.1 uncultured Porphyromonadaceae bacterium
ATTTATGAAAATGACTGGTTCTATAACCTTTGTGACGAATTGGGACTACTGGTATGGCAAGATTTCATGTTTGCCTGCAGTTTATATCCAGGCGATAGAACATTTCTTGAGTCTGTTAAACATGAAGCAATCGATAACATCATTCGATTGAGAAATCATCCCTGCCTGGCCTTGTGGTGTGGTAATAATGAAAACCAAGAGGCCTGGTTTAATTGGGGTTGGCAGAGGCGCTATCAAACCGACCAGGTAGATGAAATCTCAACACACTATCAAGAGCTGTTTCATCAACTATTGCCCACCCTGGTTAATGAATTTGATTCTCAAACCGATTATTGGCCCTCCTCTCCTGCAGCAGGTAAAGAATATGGACAACTGGCCAACACAAGATCGGGTGATTACCATTACTGGGAGGTTTGGCATGGAAGAAAAGATTTTGAAACCTATGCCAGCTTTATACCCAGGTTTTCAAGTGAATATGGGTTTCAATCCTTCCCCGAGTATAAAACTATTTCAAGTTATACCCTACCGGATGATCGACATATCGATTCACCCATAATGAAAGCACATCAAAGACATCCGATAGGCAATAAACTTATTTTGAACTATATGGAAAGGTACTATCCGGTACCTGACGATTTTGAATCATTCATTTACGTAAGCCAGGTCATGCAGGGAGAAGGGCTCAAAATAGCATTTGAAGGATTAAGAAGAAATAGACCCCAATGCATGGGTTCATTGTATTGGCAACTCAATGATTGCTGGCCGGTTGCATCCTGGTCGGGCATCGATTATTATGGGCGGTGGAAAGCGCTGCATTATCAGGCAAAAAGGGCCTATGAACCCTTGTTATTGTCGATATGGGAAGAGGAAGAGGAGCTTCAATTACATGTTGTTTCTGATCTTGCCCAACCCGTTGAAGGACTCTTTACCTTTCAGGCAATGGGCTTTGATGGTAGAATATGGTACTACCACGAAATGGAAAATGCTTTCCTTCCGGATAGTGCTTTTCCAGTGTTTACTAACCCTGTTAATGCATTGATTGGCAGCTATGTGAGTCATGATGAAGTGTTCTTTCTTGCCACATTCGAAAATGAAACCGACACCATCTTCTCAGCTCCCTATTATCTTGAACGGGATAAAAATCTGGATCTGCCTGATGTGAAACTGAGCTATGAGATCTATGAAAATGGCGGAAGTTATTACCTGACTATTAAAACAGATAATCTGGCTCGGCAGGTTTACCTCCGGTATGACGGTGAGACCGAAGTTCGATTTCATGAAAATTACTTCGATTTGTTGCCCAATCAACAAAAAACAATTCGAATTCATAAACGAGATAAAGATCCTTTCAAAAGCGAGGAAATCACTATATTCGTTATGAATGAGATCAAATCATAACCTACCTACATCATGAAAAAGACTGTACTGAACATGCTGCGCGACAGCGCCAAGCAGTATCCTGACACGAAATACACCTGTGAAAGGACAGGTAATGAATGGTCGTGCATGACCTACCCCCAAGTACTTGAAGAGAGTCGGTACCTGGCGAGTGCCTTTGTTGAAATGGGAATCAAGAAGGGTGACAATGTTTCGGTTTTGGCAGAAGGTAGAAACCAGTGGATTAACCTTGAATTTGGACTACTTTTTTCAGGAGCAAGCAGTGTACCATTGGCCTTGAAGCTGCTGCCTGAAGAAGTTGTATTCAGAATTGAACATTCGGAGTCAGTTGCCTTTATTGCCTCAGCATTAACAATTAAAAAAGCGGCCAAGGTTTACCAAAAATTGAAGAAGAAAATAACCTTCATTTATCTCGAAGAAAACCTCAATGGTTTTGAAAAAGTGTGTGAGGAGGCAAACCTGGTGCCAGGCGAAAACCTGATATTTTACAAAGATCTATTGGATTCTGGGAAAGCACAATACGAAAGAAATGAAGCTGCCCTGAAAGAAATAGAGGATAGCATTGAAGAGAACGACATAGTCACGATTTCGTACACATCAGGCACGACAGGTGATCCAAAAGGCATCATGCTCACCCACCTTAATTACGTTTCCAATTCACAGGATGCCATGGAGTACTTCAATGTAAGGGAAGGTGATCGTCTCTATATCTGTTTACCCGTTGACCATTCTTTCGGACATACTGTAGGTCTCTATGCTGCAATGGTTAGGGGATTGAGTATTTATTTTGTTGATTTTGGAGGCGGAGGTATCCAGTATGCCAAAAATGTGGCTAAAAACCTGGTCCAGGCCGATCCCCATTTTATGTTGTCAGTTCCATCGCTCACCAGCAATTTCATGAATAAAATCAAAGATGGTGTAGCGCAAAAAGGGAAGTTCATCAATGGAATCTTTACAGCCGGGATCAATGCCGGAATCAGAATGAACGGCGATGGTTTCAGGAAGGCAGGGTTGCTGGTGAAGGTGGTTAATTGGATTCCTTACAAAATTGCAGACACCCTGGTTTTCAGCAAAATAAGAAGGATATTCGGTGAAAACATCCGGTACATCGTTGGAGGTGGAGCCCTCCTGGATATTAGGCAACAACGCTTCTTTTATGCCCTCGGCGTGCCAGTCTATCAAGGTTACGGCTTGAGTGAAGCTGCACCAATTATTTCAGCAAATACTCAGGAAGTCCATAAAATGGGTTCATCCGGCAGGGTCATACCCAATGTGAAATGCAAAATCATCAGATCGGATGGATTGGAAGCTGTAATCGGAGAACAAGGCCAGATCATAATTCAAGGTAACAATGTCATGAAGGGATACTTTAAAAATCCCGAATCGACAAAACAAACAATAGTTGACGGCTGGTTACACACAGGTGACCTTGGATATGTGGATCAAGATGGATTTCTTTATGTAGTTGGTCGTGAAAAGGCTTTACTGATTTCAGAAGACGGTGAGAAATACTCACCAGAAGGTATTGAAGAAGCGATACAGAATTCATCAAAGTACATTTTTCAAATCATGGTGTATAATGACATGAAGCGCTTTACCTCATCGATCATCACCCTGAGGGAAGATCGGGTCAAAGCCCTGATCAAAAAAGAGCTTGTAAAAACTCCAGAAGAACTCTTGAATCTAATCAAGCAAGATTTATATGCGTTTAAAGACACCCCGGAATTTAAGGATCAATTTCTGGAAAAATGGATACCCACTACTTTCCAGGTTGTCGGTGAGGAGTTTTCGGATGAGAATCAAATGATCAATTCAGCGCTCAAAATGGTAAGACACATCATTCAGAAAGTGTATACTGACAGAATTGACTTTATGTACGCACCGGGTGGTACCCAGGTGGTCAATGAGCTAAACCTAGAGACCGTTCAACATTTCTTTGATTGAAATAAACTATACATTCACTGCCTTGTTAAACCATTAAACAGAAGAATGAAGAAAACATGGATTTTGCCGATCGGGATTGTGGTTTTAGGTTTGCTACAATGTACTGGCCCAACAAACGAATCTGATAATAAGGTTGTCAGTGTTAGCATTTTACCTCAAAAATATTTTGTTGAGCAGCTCACAAATTTCACCTATGATATTAATGTGATGGTACCGGTTGGTGCCAGTCCGGCGAGTTACGAACCCAGTCCCAAGCAAATGACAAGCTTATCAAATTCAGGATTATATTTGCGTATTGGACATATTGGGTTTGAAGAAAGCTGGATGCCAAGAATTGAAAAAATGCATCCCAAAATGCGGGTTGTAGACCTGTCGGTTGGTATTGATTTGCTAGAGGGTGCCTGTTCTCATGAAGAAGGTGATCATAATCATGATCATGGGGTTGATCCTCATATCTGGCTATCTCCAAAAACCGTACTGACTGTCATTGAGAACTCAGCTCAGGCGCTCATTCATTTTGATCCTGCTTGTAAAGAGCTGATCACAACCAGAAAAGATTCGATGATGCAAGTCGTAGATGATCTTGATCAACGGTTTACCAAACGGATTAGTGAATTGAAAAACAAGAAATTTGTGATATTTCATCCGGCTCTGACCTACCTGGCAAACGACTATGGTATGGAACAAATCCCTATGGAATTAGATGGTAAATCACCCTCTCCTGTACACCTGAAAAATCTGGTTGATCGGGTGAAAGCTGAAAACATTCCCGTTATTTTTATCCAGAAAGAATTTGACAAGGAAAATGCGCAACAGTTGAGTCTGGATACAGGGGCCAAGGTGGTTGAGATCGATCCTTTAGAAGCCAATTGGTTCAATCAGATGGAAACCATTCTACTGAAATTGCAAGAATTAGATCGATCATAAGCCAACATGATAATCAAATTAGACAATATCACATACGGTTACGATAACCAGGCTGTAGTAGATGCAGTGACCATGGAGATCAATCATGGTGATTTCATTGGTATGATTGGGCCAAATGGAGGAGGTAAATCCACCATCATCAAGCTCATGATGGGACTGCTGAAACCCTGGAAAGGACAGCTTCTATTGGGAAAAGGCAGAAATGAGGACCAGGTTCGAATTGGCTATCTACCTCAATACCATGATTTTGACAAGAAATTTCCAATCAACGTACTTGAAGTGGTACTATCAGGCCTGGCGGGAAAAACCGGCAGGTTGTACCGGTACACTAAAGATCAAAAACACAAAGCCAAAGAGCTTTTATCCCTGTTGGGTTTGGAAAATATCGAGCAACAAGCCATCGGAGAGTTGTCGGGTGGACAAATGCAACGCGCCTTTCTTGGCCGTGCCCTAGTTGCTGATCCTGATTTACTCATCTTGGACGAGCCTGTGACCTACGTTGACAATAAATTCGAGCAAGAATTGTATCAATTGCTAGAGTTTATAAATGATCAAACTGCGATTCTTTTGGTCAGTCATGATGTTGGACAAATCGTTTCAATTGTTAAAACAATAGCCTGCGTTAATCACGAACTCCACTATCATCCGTCAAACAAAATTGATGAACAAATTCTTGCTTCTTATAATTGTCCTATTGAATTGATCACTCACGGAAAGGTACCGCATAGGGTTCTTCACAATCACGAATAATACGTATGGTTGATCTCTTTACCTATGGTTTTTTTACACATGCAATGATCACCGCCTTGTTGGCGAGTGTCACCTGCGGTCTGATCGGCACTTATATTGTTACCAGACGATTGGTTTTCATTACCGGTGGCATAACCCATGCTAGTTTCGGAGGACTAGGAATTGCCTACTACCTGGGTGCAGCCCCTCTTGTCGGTGCTGGAATCTTTGCCGTTTTATCTGCTGTTGGTGTTCAATACTTGTCAAATAGAAATAGAATCAGAGTCGATTCAGCTATCGCTATGGCCTGGTCTTTTGGAATGGCAGTTGGGATTATTTTCATCTTTATTACCCCCGGTTATGCACCGAATTTAATGAGTTACCTGTTTGGAAGTATATTGACTGTTTCAAGGGATGATCTCATTATTATGGCAGTGCTGGCTGTTATCGTTGTGGCTATTTTTATACTGCTCTTCAGGTCGATTCTGTATATTTCCTTTGATGAAGAGTTTGCCAGATCTCAAGGTTTACGTGTCAATCTTTTGAATTACCTGCTCATGATCCTGGTAGCCATCACGGCAGTACTGTATATTCGAGTGGCAGGCATAATCTTGGTATTGTCTTTGCTGACGGTTCCCCAGAACACGGCCATGTTATTTAGTAACTCATTATCAAGAGTTATGCTGTTATCGATTGGATTCGGGATTCTGGGTACGAGTGCAGGACTCATATTATCTTACTATTTAAATATTCCATCTGGAGCAGCCATAATATTCACTCTTTTGTGTGTCTACTTTTTTGCCTGGGGAATAAATAGAATGAATTCGCTATTTTTGGGGAGATCATAATCTTGACTATGCGTATTCTTCAATGTATTGTCGTTGCAACTCTAAGTTTCTTTATGGGTACTGTTTCAATTCAAGCCCAAACCTTTCGCTTGGTTGGTACCGTTAAAAACACAATTGGAGAAGCTGTTCCTTTTGCACAAATAACAGTAATTAAAGGATCAGAAATTGGCGATACTTTGCAAGCATCAAGCGATGCAGGTGGTCAATACGCAATTCAAATTGGAGGTTCTAGCTCCTACAATAGCCCACATGGCAATGAATTGCTATTTCAAAACTTTCCTAACCCTTTCTCCGGATATACAACCATCCCATTTCGACTGTTGCTGAAAGGGTGGGTTCAGATGTCGGTCCACGACTGGCAGGGGCGCTTAGTTAAAGACTTAATTGACCAGGAGATGGAAGCAGGTGAGTATACAACCAGCTGGGATGGAACCAACTTCCAAGGTGTTCGTGTTCCTCCAGGAATCTATTCTGTTGTTCTGCTGACCCAAGGTTCACCTGAGGCGGCCCTGGTTTTTTATGATCGCGACGGTTTTTATGGTGAACCTTTAATCAGTCAGGAGCCTTTTAAAGCACAAAACGCGGGCAGCGAACAACTAATTTTACCCAAGATAACTGTATCTGCAGACAATTATGAACCCAAAGTCTATGAAAATGTGACACTTATTGAGGGAGACAATAGTCTACATGTGGTCTTGTATGAATTGGGGAACCTACTCTATAAAGTGGATGACAATTTCTTCTATGTGAATAAGAACGGCACATTTGAAAAAATGATAATTCATGGGATTAATCTGGGTGTTGGCACACCAGGCAAAACGCCAGGTATGATTAATTATGTTACCTATGATGAGTATTACGCCTGGTTTGAGCAGTCAATAGATATTGGTTTTAATGTCATTCGGGTTTACACCCTGCACGGACCGCAGTTCTACGAGGCACTGAGGGATTTTAACACTAGCAATCCTGATAACATTTTGTATTTGTTCCAGGGAATCTGGCTTGACGAGGTTGAACTGGATCACAATGTGCCGTCGAAAGATCAACGAGCCGATTTATATGAACAAACCGATAAATTCAAAGCTGATATCGCTGAGGTAATTGACTGTGTTCATGGCAATAATAACATAGCTTCACGTCCTGGTCGAGCAAATGGAGTTTATACGGCTGCCGGAAATGTAAGCCGGTGGACCATTGGCTACTTAATTGGCCGAGAAGTATATGCCGCTGAAGTGCTGGGAACAAATGAAGATCATCCTGAAGACACTGAGCACCTCGGAACCTTTCTTTCAATCACAAATTCATCTGCTGCAGAAGCCTGGTTGACCATGAACCTCGACCATGCTGCCACCTATGAAGATGCCAATTACGGAACAACCCGGCCTGTTGGATTCTCGAGCTGGCCAACCCTGGATGTTATCACTCATCCTTACAATGTACAGTATATCGAAGACATGGCCCAGGTTGATTTGAATAAAGTTGACGACAGCAATTATGAAGCTGGAGTTTTTGTGAGTTATCATGCCTATCCCTATTTTCCGGATTTCATTGGCAAAGACCCAAGCTATCAGAGTTATACCGATGACTATGGTTCAAATGCCTACCTGGGATATTTGCATGACCTAAGATCAACCTATCCTGACAAGGCACTCCTTATTGCTGAATATGGGGTGCCATCGAGTTGGGGAAATGCCCGCTTTACTACCAGTAATATGCACCATGGAGGTCATAACGAGCAAGAACAAGGGGAGTATACAGTACGTATGTTCAATAATATCCTGGATGCAGGTTGTGCCGGAGGTATTGTCTTTGCACAAATGAATGAATGGTTTAAGTTCAACTGGATCACCTACAATATTGAGACGTACTACTACACAGATGACCAAGGTGCATTAATATTCTCACGGACACTATGGCACAATCAAACAAATCCCGAACAAAACTACGGGCTGTTGTCTTTTGAACCAATACCAGAACCGCTGGTCGCCTATGATTTGGTAGAAAATGGGAGTGATCTGAGCAGCGTTAAAGCTTTAACTGATTTCAGATTCTTTAACCTCGAATTGAATTTTGAAGACGCCCTCACGGATGGTGAAACCATTTACATTGCCATCGACACCTACGATAAAGACCTGGGTGAATCAATTCTTCCCAATCAACAATCGGTCAGTAATCGGGCAGAATTCCTTGTCGAAATCAAGGTCAATGAATCGGCCTTGCTTAAA
>CAYUGX010000238.1:0-7984 GCA_964444375.1 uncultured Porphyromonadaceae bacterium
ATGTTCCAGGTTTTGACTGATGACCAGAGTGCGGCCATCAGGAACGTAATCAATGACAACTTCAAAGTTTAAGGTGAATTACGTTCTGAAACATCTATGAATATTAAGCGCTTGCAGGACATCGGGTGTTACCGGGGCATCCGTCATAGAATTGGCTTACCAGTACGAGGACAAAGTACGAAGAATAATGCCCGTACACGTAAGGGTAAAAGAAAAACAGTTGCAAACAAGAAGAAAGCAACTAAATAATCGGAAAAATGGCTAAGAAAAACGTTAAGTCAGCTAAGAAAAGAGTGGTTCAGGTTGAACCCATGGGACAAGCGCACATTCATTCTTCTTTCAATAACATTATTGTGACACTCACCAATAATGCAGGTCAGGTAATTTCTTGGTCTTCAAGTGGAAAGATGGGATTCCGAGGTTCTAAGAAAAATACGCCTTATGCAGCTCAGATTGCAGCACAGGATTGCTCTAAAGTAGCATATGACCTGGGTCTGAGAAAGGTAAAAGTTTTTGTTAAAGGACCAGGGAACGGACGTGAATCTGCAATCCGGACTATCCACAACAGTGGAATTGAGGTTATGGAGATCGTTGATGTAACACCATTGCCACACAATGGTTGTCGTCCGCCTAAAAGAAGAAGAGTGTAAGTAGTAAGATTAATTGATAAACAAAGAAGTCAATGGCTAGATATATTGGACCCAAGACCAAGATTGCCAGAAAGTTTGGTGAACCTATTTATGGTCCGGATAAGAGTTTTGAGAAGAAGAATTATCCTCCGGGATTCCATGGCAATAACCGCAGAAGAAGGAAACTGTCAGAATACGGAATTCAGCTTAAGGAAAAGCAGAAGGCAAAATACACCTATGGTGTACTGGAAAAGCAATTCTCTAATCTGTTTAAAAAAGCACAGCGAACCAAAGGTGTAACAGGTGAAGTTTTGCTGCAATTGTTAGAAGCGCGCTTAGACAATGTTGTCTTTCGCTTAGGAATAGCACCCAGTCGTGCTGCTGCTCGTCAGCTGGTTTCTCACAGACACATCGTGGTGAATGGAACTGTGGTAAACATAGCCTCCTTTTCACTTCGTGCAGGTGATGTCGTTGGTGTAAGAGAGAAATCAAAATCATTAGAAGTTATAGTTGATTCACTTGCTTCCTCATCCAATGCAGCCGGATATTCCTGGCTTGAATGGGATCAGGCCCAGTTATCTGGTAAATTTATGAATTTACCAGAGCGAACTGAGATACCTGAAAATATTAAGGAGCAGCTGATCGTTGAATTGTATTCTAAGTAATCTGTAAACCCCTGATCTATGGCTATTCTAGCTTTTCAAAAACCCGACAGAGTCATTATGCTCGAATCCGACAATATGTATGGAAGATTTGAGTTCAGACCATTAGAACCTGGTTATGGTATTACCATTGGGAATGCGTTAAGACGTATACTGCTCAGCTCTTTAGAAGGGTATGCCATTACAACCGTGAAAATTGAAGGAGTAGATCATGAATTTACTTCTGTAAAAGGCGTAATTGAAGATGTAACTGAGGTCATTCTTAACCTGAAACAAGTCAGATTTAAACAGCAGATTGATGGGGTTGAAGATGAAAAGGTGACCGTAACCCTGACCGGACAGGAAGTGGTAAAAGCTGGTGACATCGGAAACTTCTTAACTGGATTTGAAGTGTTGAATCCCGAACTAATTATTTGCAACCTGGAAAGTTCGGTCAAACTTCAAATGACACTGACTATCAATAAAGGACGTGGTTATGTTCCTTCTGAGGAAAATAAGCCAGCCGATGCTGAGATTGGATTAATTGCAGTGGATTCAGTTTTCACACCCATAAAGAATGTGAAATACTCCATTGAAAATTACCGAGTCGAGCAAAAAACCGACTACGAAAAGTTATTAATTGAAATACAAACTGACGGATCCATTCATCCGAAGGAAGCCATGAAAGAGGCTGCCAAGATCCTGATTCAACACTTCATGCTCTTTTCTGATGAGAAAATGACTCTTGACAGTGATGAGAAGCTGGAGAATGAAGAGTTTGATGAAGAAGTTCTGCATATGCGTCAATTGTTGAAAACCAAATTAGTTGATTTGGATCTTTCAGTACGGGCATTGAATTGTCTAAAGGCTGCTGATGTGGATACATTGGGTGACCTGGTGTCATACGATAAAAATGATTTACTGAAATTCAGAAACTTTGGAAAGAAATCATTGACAGAATTAGAAGATCTGTTAAAAGCCATGAGCCTGAATTTTGGAATGGATATCGTCAAATACAAATTAGACAAGGAATAAACGACAATGAGACACGGAAAGAAATTCAACCATCTGGGTAGAAAGAAAGAGCACCGCGAGGCCATGTTGGCCAACCTGGCTGTGTCATTGATCATGCATAAAAGGATTAAAACAACCGTAGCCAAAGCAAAAGCATTACGGAGCTACGTTGAACCTTTAATCACGAAAGCTAAAGATGATTCAACCCATTCAAGAAGGGTAGTATTCAGCTATTTACAAAATAAAAATGCAGTCAGCGAGTTGTTCAGGGAGATATCAGGAAAGATTGCTGAGAGACCTGGTGGATATACACGCATTCTGAAAACAGGTACCCGAATGGGTGATAATGCTGAGATGTGTATTATCGAATTGGTTGACTACAACGAAAATATGCTAGCAGCTCAAGAGCCTAAGGCCAAGTCATCTGCACGTCGCTCACGTAGAGGTGCAAAAAAGAAGCCAGCTGAAGGTTTAGCGGTAGAAGATACTGCAGTTGAAACTGTAGAGCAGGAAGTTGAAGAAGTTGTGGAAAACGAAGAAGAAGCTGTTGAAGAAGTGGCACAAGATTCTGAGGAAGTTCAAGAACCAACGGCCAGTGAAGACAATGAAGAGGAAAAGGAAGAGAAGAAAGAGCAAGAAGGGGAAGACAGTAAAGAATAGAGTCTGATTACATGATATGTATATGCCCGGATTGGCCCTGCTGATCCGGGTTTTTTGTATCTTGCCCTTAAAGGATTGAGCATGAAAAAAGTTGGATTAGAACGTTTTGTTAGACAACTGGAAGACCAGCGTGAGATTGAATATATTGATGCTGCCGTTTCGCCAGATCTGGAAATAACAGAAGTTACTGATCGCATTTCCAAAGATCCAGGTGGGGGCAAAGCACTTTTATTTACAAATACTGGTACGTCATTTTCTGTACTCATTAATGCATTCGGTTCTACAACGAGAATGAATTTGGTTTTTGGCGGCCAGAATCCAGCCGAGATGTCAAAAGAAATCAAACATCTCACAGCGGTGATGACTCAGTCTGGTGGGGGGTGGATGAGGAAAGTATCAAGAATTCCAGAGCTCAAAAAACTGGCTTCAATTTTACCAAGGCGGATCGGTGGAAAGGGACGATGCCAGGAAGTTGTTATGGATGAACCCGATTTAAATCAATTTCCTATATTGACATGCTGGCCGGCTGATGGGGGGAGGTTCATTACCTTACCCCTGGTGCACACCATTGATCCGGATACCGGAGGAAGAAATGTTGGGATGTATCGTATGCAGGTGTTTGATAAACAAACAACAGGTATGCACTGGCATATGCATAAAACAGGCGCCCGTCACTACCGGCGGTATAGAGAATTGAAGAAGAAAATGCCGGTAGTCGTTGTGCTGGGAGGTGATCCTGTATATACCTATTGTGCTACTGCCCCCTTACCTGATGGCATTGATGAGTATATGTTAGCGGGGTTTATTCGTAAGAAAAAGGTCAGGTTGGTCAAATGTATCTCTCAGGAATTATGGGTGCCGGCCGATGCGGATGTGGTAATTGAAGGCTATGTGGATCCCATGGAAGAATTGACCACTGAAGGTCCATTTGGAGATCATACGGGATTTTACTCATTAGCTGATGCATACCCCAAGTTTCACATAACGGCCATCACACATGCGAAACGTGCCATCTATCCGGCTACCATTGTGGGAATTCCCCCCCAGGAGGATGCCTGGATTGCTGAGGCCACGGAATCACTTTTTGTAGAACCAATCAAACTTGCCCTTATTCCTGAGTTGCTTGATATGCATCTTCCAGCTTCAGGGGTCGCCCATAACCTGGCTATCTTTAGTATTGATGCAGTCTATCCTGGCCAAGGTGCGAAAACAGTCAACACCGCCTGGGGAGCAGGGCAAATGATGTTTACTAAATATGCCACAGTAGTCGGCAGTGATATTCCATTAAAAAACTACATGGAACTTGCACGCCTGATCAGCAAACGAGTTGATCCCGCAAAGCATATTTTACGCAGCCAGGGCCCACTGGATATTTTAGATCATGCTGCCGATGAGTTGGCTTTCGGTGGTAAACTGGGTGTGGATGCAACCGGACCAGAGCGTGAGGATGGCTGTTTAGATGCTGAGTCATTTATGCAGGCCATGCAAATTATGATCTCTGCAAATCCTGCCATTCAGGATGTCAGAAGTGATTTGCTAGATCAGGGCATTTCTATGGTCTGTTGTTTCGTTAATAAAGACAGTGCGACCATGCCTGCTTTTCTTATGCAGGAGATCGCCAACTCCGATGTACTAAGTAAAGTGAAGTGCTGGTTACTTGTCGATGCAGATTTACTTGATTTTGATTGGTATTACCTATTCTGGATATTGGGTAGTCACAGTGATCCAGGAAGGGATGTTTTAATACATTCATTCGATGATACGAATCGACATGGGATTATGCTTATAGATGCTACACGAAAGAGCGTAAAGGTGGATGGATTTCAGCGAGACTGGCCTAATCCGGTAATCATGTCTGAGGAAGTCATTGATTTAGTTGATCGAAAGTGGAATGAGTTCGCGCTCGGACCAGCTAGATCAAGTCCAAGTCGTCGTTTTTCCCTATTGGCAAGTGGCGTTGGAGCTGTGGCTGAATAAAAAAAGGCTGCCTCTGCAGCAGCCTTCTCTTAATCCAAAATATAATTCTACTTAAAAGCATCTATTCCGCTATCCAGGAAATCAATGAATGCTTCGATATCCAAATCGTATGCTCTTGGTGGAACCAATAACTCACCATTCGTGTCTAGCAGAACATACAGTGGTTGTGAGTTTTGATTGAATCGGGTGATTTGAAAATCCTGATACTTACGACCTAGAGTCTTCTTTACTTTTCCATCATATGATGAAGTAACCCATTCTTCTTCAGGTAATTTTATTTTTTTGTCATCTACATACAAGGCGACAATCACGAAATCCTCGCGAAGTCTTTTTAATACCCTTGGATCAGACCAAACATTCGCTTCCATTTCTCGACAATTCACGCAACCATGTCCAGTAAAATCTATAAATACCGGTTTGTTCAGGTTTTTGGCGCAACTAAGTGCCTGGTCATAGTCGAAGTAGCCTTCGAGTCCATGAGGAAGGTGAAGATACTCACCATACTTGGGTTTTTCGCAAATGGCTTGATCCGAATCATCTGCCATTGTTGCGCTTCCAGCATTGTTCCTAATGATTTCATGCAAATCAAAATCATGTGTACTCATTGGTGGCATATAGCCAGATAATGCCTTTAACGGTGCTCCAAACATGCCTGGAATCATATAGACAACAAAAGAGAATGTAACGATTACCAGCATTAATCTGGGAACACTAACGAAGCTAACCGGACTGTCAAGCTTGAATTTGATTTTACCCAGGAGATAGAATCCCATGAGGGTGAAGATGACGATCCATAAAGCCAGGTAAACCTCCCGATCCAGAATTCCCCAATGATAGGTTTGGTCGGCCACACTCAGGAATTTGAGTCCTAGAGCCAATTCAATAAAGCCAAGGACGACTTTGACTGAATTTAACCATCCTCCAGATTTTGGCATGTTCGTTAGCCATGAAGGGAAGATTGCGAAAAGCGTAAATGGGAGGGCAAAGGCCACTGAGAAACCAAGCATACCAATGATGGGTTCCAACAGTGCTCCTCCTGCAGATTCAACCAGTATAGTCCCAACAATAGGCCCGGTACAGGAGAATGAGACCAGTACAAGTGTGAAAGCCATGAAAAATGGACCTCCAAAACCACCTTTATCCACCTGCTTATCTGATCTGCTGATCATCCAGTTTGGAAGGGTTATCTCAAACATGCCAAAGAACCAGGCTGCAAAAAAGACAAAAATCAGGAAGAACAGTACATTTGGTATCCAGTGGGTGCTTAGGAAATTGGCCACACCTGGTCCGAATAGAACGGCCACTAGTGTTCCTATTATGGTATAAATAGCAATGATGGAAGCACCGAAAAACAGCGCTTCAAACAATGATTTTCTTTTGTTTTTACCCCCGTGCATGAAAAATGATACCGTCATCGGAATCATTGGGAAAACACAGGGTGTCAACAATGCAACTAATCCGGCAAGAAATGCAATGAAAAATAAGCCCCATAGGGATCTGGAACTCAGGTCAACGGGAGCTCGGGGGTCTATCTTTCTGTTTTTTTCTTTATCAACTGTTGCCGTTTCAGTACTTACCTGGTCAGTTGCCTGACCGGCAGTAAACTCAAAATCTTCATAACCGGGCACGCATGTTTCGTCATCACAGGTCTGCCACGACAGCTCTCCAGCGATCTTAACCGGCAGGTCACCGGTCACTTTTATTCGTTGCGTAAAAGTGGCTTCGAAGGAGTGAAACTTAACCAACATATCGAAAATCGGGTCCATTTCCTCAGTCGGTTCAGGTGATTCTATGATTTCGCCAACCAACTCAAATCCTTCCATTGAAGTGTAGATTATTTCAGTAGGTAGAGGACCACCTGATGGCAGGTCTTTACCGTAAAGATGCCATCCATCTTCAATTGTCGCTGAGAATATCAAATCAAATTCATGCTCATTAATTTGTTTAATCTCATTAGACCAGGTTACCGGTTCCATTATTTGGGCTTGAGCCCACGTGAAAGGAATCAGCAGGAATAGAATGAACACACGGATTTTTTTCATATTAGTTTGAGTTTTTCAATTAAACGGTTTGAAAGGCAAACAGTTGTCCAGAATTGAGTTAATGAGTGCTAAGTAATGTTAATGCGTATCGAATTATACAATAATCTTGTCTCCTGCCAGATCGATAAACTCGAACTCAAGGAGGCTTAAATTACTGTCGGCTTTAATCATCAACTTGTGATTGTATTTCATGGCCCATTTTCTCCTAATTGAAAATAGCCCCTTATTCAAATAGGCATAGACAAAGGGGTGAACCTGGAGTTTGAGCTTGGGTTTATCGAATTTCTCAAGGATGTACAAATATTGATTAAGAATTTGGTCAATGACTAATACACTAGGACCAATTTCTCCTGAACCCTGGCAAGATGGACAGGTCTCCATGATTTGTATCTCCATCTCAGGTCTTACCCGTTGTCTGGTGATCTGCATCAATCCAAATTTGCTTAAAGGCAGAATATTGTGCTTCGCCCGATCTGTGCTCATGGCCTCTTTCATCCGTTCAAATACTTTTGACCGATTGGGTGAAGCAGTCATGTCAATGAAATCGACAACGATAATTCCTCCCATGTCACGAAGCCTTAATTGACGGGCAATTTCATCAGCAGCAGCCAGATTGACATCTAGCGCATTGATTTCCTGATTGTTAATGGATTGAGCACGATTTCCGCTATTTACATCAATAACGTGTAGCGCTTCGGTGTGTTCAATAATTAAATAGGCTCCTGATTTAAATGAAACCGTTTTACCAAACAGACTCTTAATCTGCTTTTCAATCCCAAAGTGTTCGAAAATCGGTGCACGTCCACTGTAGTGCTTAACAATTTTTTGCTTTTCTGGTGCAATGGTTCCGATGTAATCCTTTACCTCTCGAAAAACAGACGAATCATTGATGTAGATGCTGTTGAACTGGGCATTCAATAAATCCCGTAAAATTGCCGAAGTTCTATTGAGCTCACCAATAACCAGGCTTGGTACACCAGCAGTACGGATTTCTTTAAAAGCGTTTTCCCATTTTTCGACC
>CAYUGX010000239.1:0-7906 GCA_964444375.1 uncultured Porphyromonadaceae bacterium
CTTCATGGTATCTATCAACGGCATTGACTCTGGTGATACCCAAAACATGGGCTGGGATCGACTTATCAGACCGCTCGGAGAAGGATCTTTCGACACCTACGAACTAGTCAAATTCTTCAAAGACAAGGGGTTTGCAGGACCATTCGGACTGCAGTGTTATGGGATCACTGAAGATTGTGAAATCGCATTGGCGAAATCAATCAAAACTTGGAGGTCATACCAAGAACGGTATTCACAGGAATAGCTTTCAGTTGCAAGTCTTCAGTCTTCAGCAAGTCTTAAGTCTTAAGAGCTGAAGACTGGAGACTTGTAGCTGGTAGCAATAGCTTAAAATTAGGCATAGACCCGATTCTCATCCTTCTCATGATCCGCATACCAAACCTGGGCGAGAAACGGATTATATTTAGCCTGTTCGTCGAAGTTCCATGGGGCTTTCATGCAGGTTGGGCACCAATGGCCAGTTTTTAAGATCAGGTTGGGGCTCGCAGTGAAATCATGTCCGTGTGCACATTGCCATTGCAGTTTTGTTTGCAGATCACCCTTTATCATGCTGGATGATTTGCAATTGCCTCCCCTGAAACGGGCAGCCATTCTGGCATCATTCAGGCTAAGTGCATGGTTAGATTTCTTCTCATCGTATCCATGATCAAGCAATTTTGCTTGCGGATTCTTTCTGAGTTTAAAATCTTCCCAACCGGGAATCTGCTTCCATTTCTCTGTTGAACCAAAGAAAGCATTGATCTTCGATTCGTTCTGTTCATGAATCCAACGGATTGGGGTATCTCCTTTTAGTGCCTGTTTGTGAATTATTTGTCGCACCATCCAGGTTGGCAGATATTTCAGTATACGCATAGCAAAAGATCGCTTCTTCTTTATCCGCTGCATCAATTCGTCAACTGATTCTTGTCTGAAGTCAAGGTGGTCATTCAGTTTGTCTGAATCAAAATACCACTGACCGTGGAAGTTTCGCTGTGCGTAGTAATTTGGATCCTCAAATTTTTTGAAGTCTACACCCATTGCACCATACATTTTATCCAAAAAATCGTAGGCCCAAAGTCGACAGTTCTGACCACCGCCAATGTTATAAACCTGGCCCCAAAATTCATCCGGTGGGCTATTTTAAAAGAATTTCAAAAGAAGACGACCTGAATCGCCTGCAGTCACCCATTCCATGTGATTATCCAGCGGCATGTGGTAGCCAATTCCATCATTGACATCAAGTAGTTTATCATGCATGATGGCTGTTTGTCGAACGGATACCCAGTGCTTTAAACCAGACTCTATCACATAGCGTTCTGCTGCAATTTTGGAAAGGGCATAATAATCAAAAGGACTGGGGACCAGCGGATCACCCACCCGTCCCCAGTGATAGGGAGCTACCCTGTTACCTGTTTCAGCGACGGTTCCCACATACAATAACCTGACCTGGTCTCGGTCGTCTCTTTCCTTAATGGCATCAACAATGTTTTTCGTTCCGCCATAATTGATTTCCCAGGCCAGTTTCGGATTGTGATCAGCCATTGGAGATACCAATGCCCCTACATGCAATACAATGTCTACATATTGCACTGCTTTTTTGACCGTGTTATAATCACGCAAATCTCCCCAAAACACGGTGACACGATCATCGCGATCGTATTTTTTCAGAATTCTTTTATCCTTCTTGGTCGGCAAGGCCAGTACAACGATATGATAATCTTTTTTGTGAGCATACAGTTGCTTCAGCCCTTCAAATCCCATATTTCCCGTAGCACCCGTAAGTAACACTCTCTTCCTTGACATGACACTAATACTTCACTTTACTTGGGCCTAAAGAGAAGGAATATTCCATGCAAAAAGGTTGCACCTTTAAAAGTTGTACTTGAAAGTAGACGGAGTGCCAGTTGGTATCACAAATTGTTATACCTTCCAATCATTCTCTATTTGGAAGCTTATACCCAATAGGTTTTCTGGGTTCCTTCTTTTTCTGAATCAGTGATTTGATTGCCTTGAAAACAATCTTGAATTGCTGATCATACTTTGCTTCAATAGCTTCAATCTGATTCTTCAAATCTTGATTGTTTTCGATCATTTGCCGGAGTTTCACAAATGACCTCATGATCGCGATATTCACGTTAATGGCTTGTTTTGATCTCAATACTGAGGAAAGCATAGCTACGCCTTGTTCGGTGAAAACAAATGGACGTTTTCTACGTCCGCCCCAACTTGATATAGCAGTTTGCGATATCAAGATTTCCCACTCCTTTTCAGTTAATTGGAACATAAAATCATCAGGAAACCGTTCAATGTTCCGTTTTACTTGTTCATTTAATCTCCCAGTGTTTACTTGGTACATTTCTGCCAAGTCGCTATCAATCATTACTTGCTTTCCTCAAATAGTAAAAATCAAGCTTTGAATTTTGTCTGCTGCAAAGATTTCATTCATAATATTCACTATGTATAATTAAGTATGGAGATCTTTTCAAATAAGCCTTCCCAATTATATAGATGTAAAAACGTGCCGTAAATGGAAAAAACCAGGTGGTCTTTTGAATTGAGGTGGTAGGACCAAGTAGCCACCTCTACCTACTTTTAATAACTTTAGCTTTTCAAACCACTGAAACTATGAAGAAGCTACCCTTCGCGTCCTTAGTACTGATTATTGCGATCATTGCCTTTTCTTCAGCATGCCAACGGGAACAAAAACCCTCTGAGTCTATGCCCAGGGATCATAGCGTATACAATGAAAAATGGACCTCCCCATCTAAAGACGCCAACGGTTCTATGCCGATTGGGAATGGCGACATTGGGCTCAATTTGTGGGCTGAAGATGATGGGCGCATTCACTTCTACATCAGTAAAACAGATGCCTGGAGTGACAACGGTCGCTTACTTAAAGTTGGAAAGGTCATCATCACGAGTGAACCACAAATCCGTTTCGATCAAGAGCGTTTCAAACAAGAGCTGGACTTACAAACCGGAACCATTGTCATTGATGCTGCAGGTAAAGTCGAAGGAAAAGATGTTGAGCTGACCTACCGGATTTGGGCGGATGCTAACCATCCGGTAATACATGTGTCATCGAAGAGCAATTATAAGCTAAGTATTAGTGCACAGATAGATTTATGGAGAACCGAACGCAGTCAACTCTTGAATACTACGTTTAGTGATTTGCATGCCAGTCATTCAAATTTTCAGGTACCCCGGGAAAAGGTTATTGTCGAACCCGATATGGTTTTGGAAACGGAGAAGGAATATATAGGTTGGTATCATCATAATGCAAAGTCTGAAGGAATTGAGTATGTCAACAACCTTCAAGGCCTATCAGATTATCCGATGGAAGATCCGCTGCTCCATCGCACCTTTGGCGCAATCGTTAACGGAAGCAAAACAAGCAAGCAGTCAGATACGAAAATCTCCTCCAGATCAGCAATGTCCAATTGTCTGAACATCTATGTTTTAACTGAACACCCCTCCTCCCCAGATCAGTGGTTGTCTTCAATAGAGAAAACCATGAAACAAGTCGAATCACTTCCATTCAAAAAGCGATTTAAGGACCATGAATCCTGGTGGACAGATTTCTGGAACCGGAGTTGGATTCAGGCTACAACACCTGATACTGAACAAGCAAAGGATGATGCCTATTACGTGTCCAGGATGTATGCTTTGCAACGATTCATCAATGCTTGTGGCGCGAGGGGCGATTACCCAATCAAATTTAATGGTTCAATTTTCACTGTCCCACCTTTTGACCGTGAAGGCGATGCTGATTTTCGTTGGTGGGGTCCAGGTTTTTGGTGGCAGAACACGCGTTTGCCTTACATTGGGATGTGTACTTCAGGTGACTTTGACCTGATGCATTCTCTATTTGACACCTACACCACCGACATCTATGAGGTAGCTAAATACCGAACCAAGAACAATTTCGGTTTTGAAGGCGCCTATTTCATCGAATGTCTGTATTTCTGGGGAGCCCAATTTGCCATAGACTACGGCCCTACCCCCTGGGAAGAACGTGAAGATAAACTACAGGATTCTGGATATCACAAATGGGAATGGGTGGCAGGACCTGAACTGGTTTTTATGTTGCTTGATCACTATGATCACACTGGCGATGAAACACTCTTGAAGCAAAAAACCCTGCCCATTGCGGATGATATCTTGAAGTTCTTTGATGGGTATTACGAGACCAATGAGGCTGGTAAATTAGTGATGTTTCCTTCACAGGCCGTCGAAACCTGGTGGGATTGCACCAATCCGATGCCAGAGCTCTCAGGTTTACATGCCATTGCTGATCGCTTGTTGGCCCTACCGGATGAAATCGTAGGTGCTGAGAATCGAGCAAATTGGAAAGCCTTCAGAAATAAATTACCAACCATTCCCGTACGTGAAACAGTATCTGGACCAGCTCTTGCACCAGCCGAGCGCTTTGAGATGAAAAGGAACGTGGAAAATCCCGAATTGTACCCGGTGTTCCCTTTCAGGCAATATGGCATCGGAAGACCTGATATTCACTTAGCAGAAAACGCATTGGAACACCGCTGGGATTTGGGCAATTTTGGCTGGCGTCAGGATGATATTTTCAAAGCTTATCTGGGCATGGCTGATGAAGTAGCCAAGGACCTTGTAGTAAGAGCGAAGAACAGCCACGAACAATCTCGTTTTCCGGCCTTCTGGGGTCCCAATTATGACTGGGTGCCTGATCAGGACCATGGTGGGATTCTCCTAAAAACTTTCCAATCCATGGTGATGCAAACCGATCCCTATTCCAACAAAATCTACCTGAAACCAGCCTGGCCAGAGAATTGGGATGTCAGCTTCAAATTACATGCACCACACAAAACAGTTATACAAGGCAAAATCGCACACGGTAAAATTGAACTGGAAAGCGTAACTCCTGCCAAGAGGAGAAACGACATTGTACAAATGGATTAGAATTATGTAATTTATTATGTATTAAATTACATAATTCTTAGGTGTAGATCAGTGTTTTTTATTCTAACCATAGTAATAATCCCAGGGACAAACTATTTTTGCCTCCAATATGGAAAAATCAACAGGGATCAATAAAGACCGCTTTCCAAGAAGTTTCTGGACAGCCAACTTAACAGAGTTATTTGAAAGAGGAGCCTATTATGCCATGGCAAGCTTTGTTGTTCTTTATTTAGGACAACTAGGCTTAGGTGATTATTGGCCTAGTAATTTGAACGGATTACTATGGGCATTGGTCTTTTTCCTTCCTATTCTATCTGGAAGTATTGCCGACCAGATAGGATATAAAAAATCACTACTGATTGCCTTTGGGTTTTTAGCAGCCGGTTACTTTGTTATGGGATACCCTGTATGGTTTGGGGGATTTACACTCGATCAGACCATAGGTAGTGAAATGACAGCAGGGATTGGAGTTCTGCTTCCCATTGTCAGTGCCATTATTATTATTGGAATTGGCGGTTCTATCATTAAACCCTGTATCGCAGGAACGGTACAAAAAACATCCGGAAAAAGAGCAACCCTGGGCTTTGGAATTTTTTACATGATCATCAATGTTGGATCGTTGTTGGGTAGAGGAGTCAGCTTCGTTGTCAGAAAAGAATTCGACCTGAGCTACATCTTTGCCGTATCTGTTTTCTTCTCTATTCTGGCGTTTTTTGCTGTTCTGTTTTTCTATTCTGAGCCCAGGGATCCTGAGCAAACAGAGAAAAAACCCAGAAAATCCATCTGGAAAATTCTGGCCGACATGGTCCTCGTGCTTCGCAACTCGAGATTCGCCCTCTTCATGATCGTGTCAAGTGGTTTCTTCATAGTATATTCTCAAGTATATAATGTTTTACCCCTGTACTTACAAAAGGTAGTCGAACTCGACCCTGCAGTGGATCTGGTCACGATGGCAAATCCATTTGTGATTGTATTTTTTCAGCTCCTCATTACTAAACTGTTCGGGAAGATGAAGCCGATTAAGTCAATTATTGTCGGCATCATAATCATCGGTATCTCCATGGTGATCAACCTCCTACCTATCTTCATGGAAGGTGGAGTGAGAAAGCTGACCATAGGTGATGCAATACCGTTGGGAACCGTCTTTATCACCCTGACTGTTGCATTGATAGCCTTTGGAGAATTGTTTACTTCAGCCAGAACCTATGAATATGTTGGAGCCTTGGCACCCAAAGGCCAGGAAGGATTATTCCTTGGATATGCCAACCTTCCCCTGGCCATCGGAGCCATTGTAGGTGGTCCGGCTGGAGCCTTCATCTTCCATGAAGTGATGTGTAGAAATGCGGTGGAATTGGAATCAGGATTACTAGAACTTAGCCCCTTCTGGAATTCAATGGGGTGGATCATTCTGATGGGTATTGGCTTCGTTTCAGCATTCTCTATGTGGCTCTATAACAGATGGCTAGAAAAATAGCCTATCCTCAGGTCAAGAATCGCTGACAGGCCTGAAACAAAGTTTGTAGATCGATCCTTAGGCTTAGTTGGATCAAGCTTCAACTGCTTTGGTCTTCGTAAAATTCAGAATTTCATTACTTTGCTAAATCAAGATCTGCACAAATGAAAACACCCATTCTTGTTTTACTTATGGCTTTACTCCCAATGACTACCATGGCTCAAGAGCTCAACTCGCCTGATTATAGTTTTCTCATGAATTTTCAGGTTGATGGAGGTATACCAAAATATGCATTGACATTTCAAGGAAAGCCTGTCATTCTGGAGAGCGCGCTCGGACTAGAATTGACAGGTTCTGAGTCTTTGACATCAGGATTTAAACTTATCCAGATTGAAAAATCAGGATTTGATGAAACCTGGGAACCGGTTTGGGGGGAACACAAGAAAATTCGGAACCACTACAATGAATTACTCCTTACTCTGGTTCAGGATAAAACAGATCGGATCGTGAAGTTGCGATTCAGGCTGTTCAATGACGGACTTGGATTTCGCTACGAATTCCCCGAACAGGAGAACCTGACCTACTTCGTGGTCAAAGAAGAAAAAACCCAATTTGCCATGGGTGGAGATCACAAGACATTCTGGATTCCTGGCGATTACGACACGCAGGAGTATGACTATGTGACCTCAAAGCTTTCAGAAATTCGCCGACTTATGCAGGATGCGATCACACCGAATGCTTCACAGACCCAATTCTCAGAGACCGGTGTTCAGACAGCCTTATTGATGAAGAGTGATGAAGGGATGTACATCAACCTTCACGAAGCTGCTTTGGTTAATTATTCGTGCATGCATCTTGAATTGGATGATGAAAACCTCATCTTTACGTCTCATCTAACACCGGATGCCATTGGCAATAAGGCCTATATGCAAACGCCTTGTCATACACCATGGAGAACAGTCATTGCCGGTGATGAGGCCAAAGACATCCTGTTATCGACCTTAACGTTAAACCTTAATGAACCCTGTGCCTTTGAAGATGTCAGCTGGATTCAACCAGTTAAATATATCGGTGTCTGGTGGGAACTGATAACGGGGAAAAGCTCATGGGCCTATTGTGATTTACCGGCCGTTAAAATTGATGAGACTGATTATACAAAAGTTGAACCCAACGGCCGTCATGGAGCCAATACCGACCATGTCAAGATGCATATTGACTTCGCAGCCGAACATGGCTTTGACCAGGTTCTTGTTGAAGGCTGGAATATCGGATGGGAAGACTGGTTTGGCAAATCGAAAGACTATGTATTCGATTTCCTCACACCCTATCCCGATTTTGACGTAGACGAACTCAGAGAATACGGGAAGAAAAATGGGGTCAAACTAATGATGCATCACGAAACCTCTGGTTCAGTTCGAAACTATGAAAGGCATATGGAAGAAGCCTACCAATTCATGGCAGATAACAACTACAATTCTGTAAAAAGTGGGTATGTTGGTGACATCATCCCCAGGGGAGAATACCACTACGGACAGTGGA
>CAYUGX010000240.1:0-7904 GCA_964444375.1 uncultured Porphyromonadaceae bacterium
CATCGACTGGGGCGCTCCCATCCTCCAGTTCGATGCGGATGGCATCCTCCAGGTCCAGACCGTGCAGGCTAACCTCGACCAGGAGGTCAGCGATCGCGAGGACGCCGACAACTCCCTGGACAACGCGAAGCTGGACAAGGCCGGCGGAACCATCGCCGGCGACCTGGTCATCGAGGGCAAGCTGACCCTGGATGCAGACGACGTGGCCGACGTGAAGTTCGACGACTTCATTCTGTTCACTCGCTGGGCCCAGCCGTCATCCGGGAATAGTACGGGCTGGGGCAACCTCGGCTACGCCTGGAAGTCAGCGGATGGCCTCTCCACCCTCTACGTCCCCCTCCACGCTATCGTCGGAGCGGAGTTAGTCAGCGTTGATGTCGGCGTCACCAGTGCCGCAACCGGTGCCCTCAACGTCTACTTCGGCTTCACCACGGCCGACTACGCCGAAAGCATCGTCACCGGCCGGGTGGAGTTCGGAGACGTGATGGTCGAGGTCGCCGCAGGCGAGACCCGCGTGACCAACGTCCCCCTGGTCGATCCCGACACCGGGGAGGTTCTGCCGTTTGCATTCGACGGCGCGAGAACCTTGTGGTTGCGGATCAAGGCCTGCAGATCCCGAAGGTGGCCCCTTCTCCTTCGACGGCTCCCGCACCCTGTGGCTCCGCATCAAGGCCCAGGACGCTCACATCCTGTTCAACGGGGCGAAGCTGAACTACCGTCGGAGGCGAGTGGCGGTGTAGGGGCCTTCAATGGCCTCAGCCAGGCGCGGTTCGCTCCCCCTAAAAAAATCCTTGCATTTCAACCCGGATGGTTCCAAACTGCCCTTGCTGATCCAAGCTGGCAATGTTCCTTTGATTGCGAAACGAGGAGGCAAGATCGCCCAGATTACCTGTGCCGTGTGTGGCACTACGAAGGCGTGCGGGAAGATTTTCTATCAGTGCTCCCACTGCGGGAGATGGCTCTGCTCCAGTTGTACGTACAAAGGGAAGACCTGCCAGTCTTGCGAGAGGGGCTATACAAACTAGAGGTGGCAGACGGGAGCCAAACACTGAGTTGCGGGTTCCAGGAAGCTCGGCTGGTCGGAGTTATGAGCGCAGCAGGTACGTCATGAACGAGGATGAACAGAATGTAGAAGGGCCGGAGTGCGGGCAGGATGAACCCACCGACCTGACCAGCACTGATGGGGATTCTGCAGCGGAGGATGCACCAGGAGGTGCGGAGGACGTTTCTCCGTCTCCCCCAAGCTTACCGCCTCACGTCGTCGAGAATGGATCGCCTTCTCCTCAAGAGGGTACCAACTCATCCGAGGAGTTCCGACAGTTACTCGCAGTCGCCGAGCGGCAGCAGGAGACGCTCTCGGAGCTTTCGAAGCTATTTGAGCGGCGTCTTCTATACGACCAGAGCAAGGAACGGGCATTCGATTCCCTCTATCAGGAACTCGCCGAGCTCAAGAGCGACAAGCATGTCGAGGCTGTTAGGCCCATCCTGCGCGATCTCCTCTTGGTGTTTGACCGGATTGACCGTGCAAGCTCTGAGCAGGAAAACGACAGAGTAGCCGAACTTCTCGTTTCGTTTCGGGACGAGCTCCTGGAGACCCTCTATCGAGCGGGCGCCGACCTGATTCCCGCATCAAAGACATTCGACCCGCAGCATCAAATGGCAGTCGGACGCAAAGACACGACTGACCCCGATTTGTCCGGTCGGATCGCGGAGGTCGTCCGTCGCGGCTTTCGGCTGCACAAGGTTCTCCTGAGACCGGAGGAGGTCGTCGTGTACAATGTTGTCGCCCTCCCGGAGGATACCGAAGAGCGTGGCAGCAATACCCCGGATGGTTGTTCCGGGCCCAATGGAGTGGACGAGAAGGGCGTTGACTCCGGCAATACAACGTGAATGTCTGGAGGTGGTAGTGGCAGAAGAGCATGTTATCGGTATCGATCTTGGCACGACCTTCTCATCAGTCGCCTGCCTGAATCAGCATGGGAAGCCAGAGATTCTCACAAACCGCGAAGGCGAGCGGACGACCCCCTCTGCTATCTTCTTTGAGGACGACGGCACTCCCATCGTAGGCCGAGAGGCATTGAACCAGGCACTCATTGATCCATCCAGAACCGTCCGCTTCGTGAAGCGAGAGATGGGGAACAGCTCCTTTCGGTTCAACCTCTCCGGGAAAGACCTTTTTCCAGAGGATCTCTCCGCTCTAATCCTGAAAAAACTCAAATCCGACGCAGAGGCTGCGCTAGGAAGCGTGGTCGACAAGGCGGTGATTTCCGTTCCGGCCTACTTCAAGGATGCCCAGAGGGAGGCGACTCGACAAGCCGGAGCGATAGCGGGGCTTGATGTGGTCAGAATAGTCAACGAGCCCACTGCAGCCGCGTTGGCATACGGGCTTCAAACGGGGCCCCGTCAGGCCACCGTCCTCGTCTACGATTTCGGGGGGGGCACCTTTGACGTTACCTTGATGAAGATGAACGGGAACGAATACACAACCATCGCCACGGATGGAGACCCCTGTCTGGGGGGAAAGGATATCGACGCCAGGCTCGTGGAGCATTTCGCAGAGGAGTTCCAGCAGGAACACGGAGTCGATCTTCGGACAGAACCACATTTCCACCAGGATCTATGGGACAAGGCCGAGTGTGCAAAGCGAGACCTCTCCTTCCGAGAAACCGTGAGTGTTACTCTGGCGGCAGGAGAACGGGTGATGCGGATCGACCTTGACCGCGACTCGTTCGTCGATCTGTTCGACGATCTCCTGGCGAGAACCGAGGAATGCGTTCGACGGGTTCTGGATGCCAGCGGGCTCTCCTGGTCTTCCGTAGATGAGATTCTCTTGGCAGGAGGCTCCAGTCGGATTCCGGCAGTCATGGACATGCTCCAGCGTCTTTCGGGGAAGGTGCCGGCCCGCAACATGAATCCGGATGAGTGTGTGGCGCTCGGTGCGGCCATTGTCGGTGAGTTGGCAATTGACGAGGTCCAAGGAAACACCGATGGCGACCCAGGCGGCGAAAGCATCGGCTGTTCGGATATTGTCGTCCATGACGTTGCCTCGCATAGTCTCGGGATAAAGGCTCTTTCTCCCGACAAATCCTGTTTCGTGAACAGCATAATCATCCCGCGCTTCACTCAACTTCCTGCATCTCGGACCCGCCGATACGCTACTAGCGAGGATGGACAGAAGAAGGTCATCATCGAGGTCTTGCAAGGCGAGGACGAGGATCCTCGATCGGCGAGCATTGAGTTTATTGGAAAAGCCGGCCTTCGGGATCTGCCTTCTCACAAAGCGGGTGAACTGGTAATCGAGATAACGCTTAGCTACACGCTCGATGGGACCATCGAGGTAATTGCAAAGGAACTCAAGAGCGGACAGCAGACCCGCGAGGTTATGATGAAGAAGTCTGGAATTCTGTCCGAGGAGATAATCCAGTCGAAGAAGCAGGAACTGGAGGGCGTCGAGTTATGAAGCGGACAGCGAATACGCAGCGGAGGTAGGCTAGGACATGGCACCAATAATAGGTATCGACCTGGGAACGACATATTCGGCAGTTGCAGTCGTGAACCAGCATGGTAAGGCAGAAATTGTCCCCAACAGGGAGGGGGAGCGCATCACGCCGTCGGTGATTCTATTTGACGGCGATTCGGCGATAGTCGGAAGCATCGCTAAGCGTGCGGCCGTGACTGATCCCCTGAACGCGGTGCAATTCGTGAAGCGCTACATGGGGGACCCTACCTGGTCGTTCGAAACACCGGACGGGCATCAGCACAGCCCAGAGGTCCTTTCAGCGTACATACTCAAACGGCTGAAGGAAGACGCCGAACAACTCCTGGGAGAGCCGGTCACAGATGCGGTTATCACGGTTCCTGCATATTTCAATGACGCGCAGCGCAAGTCGACTCAGGATGCAGGTCACATCGCAGGTCTTAACGTACGTCATGTGATCAACGAGCCGACCGCAGCGGCCCTGGTCTACGGAGTGGAGCGCTGTAAGGATGATCAGGTCGTCCTTGTGTACGATCTTGGGGGCGGCACCTTTGATGTCACCATAATGCGCGTCTCGCAGGGGAGCATCGATGTTGTTGCAACCGGGGGAGACAAGAACCTGGGAGGCTTTGACTGGGACAACGACCTCATGAACTACCTCAATGAGCAGTTCATGAACGCGGGAGGCTGCGATCTAACCGACGAACCTACTTTGGAGCAGGATCTGCGGGACAAGGCGGAGATGGCAAAGCGTACGCTCTCTACCCGTTCGAAGACCAGCGTCTTCTTGTCCGCTGGGGGCACGACGACCTCCATAGAGGTGACTAGGGATAAGTTCGAAGAAATCACCCTCAACCGACTCAAGATGACCGAGGCGGTGGTGGAAGAAGTGCTCGATGACGCGGAGCTGGACTGGGACCAGATCGACAAGATACTCCTCGTCGGAGGTTCGACGCGAATGCCGATGGTCACCAATCTCATCGAGCGGGTCTCCGGGAAGCAGCCGTCGCTGGAATTGAACCCCGATGAGGTCGTTGCGATGGGCGCAGCTCTGCGAGGAGCTCTGATTCAACAGGAGGGCGCATCGGCTCGCCCCGACGACAGCGGGAGCGTGGCTCTGGTGGAGATCAGTGACGTGACCTCTCATGGGATGGGAGTCATAGCCTACGACGAGCTTACCGACCGGGACTACAACTCGATCATCGTGGAGAGAAACACGAAGATACCCTTTACCGTCCAACAGCATTACTCGACGGTGTCGGACAACCAGCGGGAACTGAATGTCAGAGTCACCGTGGGGGACGACGACGATTTGGAGTATGTGACCATCGCCAGGGAGACGGTCCTGAAGATTCCGCCATACCCGAGGGGGGCACCCGTTGGCGTGACTTTCGAGTACAACGCCGATGGACGGATTTCCGTCACGGTAAGCGATCTTACGTCGAAGAAGGAACTCGGGACGCTTGAGTTGGAGTACGAAGGCTCCATGTCGAGTTCGGAGATCGAGGCACAACGAAACAAGCTGGCGCAACGAACAGTCTCCTGAATGTGGATAGGGGACAATAATGCATAAGGGGGTCGAAATGACTAACTATTACGAAGTGCTTAACATCGATCAAAGTTCTTCCGCAGACGAGATTAAGAAGAAGATCCGCGCTGAGCGGAAGGTTTGGAGGAAGCGGACAAATGCCCCGACCTTGGAGAAGCGCCAGCAGGCCGAACGCATCGTCCAGGCGCTTCAGGAGGCGGAGGAAATCCTTCTCGATTCGGGAAAAAGAGCGGACTACGACAAGAAGCTCCGGACAGCTCCCGCCGAAACGACTGCTCCTATGGATCAGGCCACCCTTGAGGGCAAGGCGGACCTCGTCGCCGAGGCGTGGACGTTGATCGCAAACGGCAGGTACTTTGACGCGCAGTACGTCGCCCGCCAGGCGACGGAGAAGGATGGAGAGAATCCTGAGGCATGGGCTGTGCTTGCACAAACCAAGCTGCACGCCGGCGAGATCCAGGATGCACTCTACGAATACAAGCGTGCGATCAATCTCAAGCCGAACCACGCTGAGTACCAGTTTGACATCGGCGCGGTATACGAGTCTGCGGAGATGTGGAAGGAAGCATACACCTCCTATCAGAATGCAGCGAAGATCGAACCCAAGGTCCCCATGTATCGGGCGGGCATCGGGGCCCTCCTCATGCAGCTCGAGCAGTACCGCGAGGCGACGGACATTCTGGAACAGTGTGTTCGGGAGGAGTCGGACAACGAGGCCTTCAAGTACTACCTCGGGCTGTGCTACGCGCAGCGGGCCTACGAGAACTGGGCGACTGTCGAAGGTCAGGAGGGATGGTACGCAACAGAGGCTTCGCATATCGATGAAGCGCGGGAGTTTCTCCAGAAGGTCGAAGCACTCGGTGTCGAGGACGAGGAACTTCGTGAGGGTGTGGCGATGATGACCGCCGACCTGGAGAAATTTACGAAACGGAAGTTCGTCGGACACTACCTCGCACCTGTTGCCTGGGGCGGCATCGGGGTGGTCGGATTCTCAGCCTCGCCCGGCCTCGGAATTCTCACGATTCTCTGTGCCGTAGCCTACATCGTTTCCTGTTTCATCCCGCAGTACATCATCAATCGACGCGTTGTGGCAGGGAAGGAGTTCCAGATCCCCGGGCTGGTGTGGTCCGTGGTGCTTCTGCCCATCATGGCCATCCTCAACTTCGTGAAGTTCTGGGCCATGAAATAGGAGGCCTTACTACTTGCACGGGAATACCCAAACCTGCCCCCGCTGTGGTCTCAGTATATCGTATCGTCCCTCTCACTGTCCGACCTGCGGGTATCAGTACGAGAATGCATTTCCAGTTCCGGAGGTGGTATCGGCGGGGGGGCCGGCCGTACGGGAACAGCGCCGTCCGTTGACTGGTGCCGGAGACGCCAGTACCACTTCGGCTACTGAGGTGCTTCAAGAAGATGCTGGGCGCGCTGGAGCTTTGCGGTGGATTGCACATTTGATCGGATGGCGCTCCGTATCCGGCGTCGTGACAGCGGTCGACCCGCCTTACAAGGCTCAACGCCGCGGGCAGCCGCTGATGTTCCTGCTGAAACTGGTGCTGGTAATCGCCGTTGCACCGTTCGTTCTGGCGTTGGTTATCGGGCTGGCAGCCGGGCTCTTCGTGTTCAAGACCGGACTCTCGATGATGTGGGGGCACCGAGACAACCGACGGCAGTCACATCCGGGGCTGGTCCACTCGCTGGTGAACCATATCCTCACCTACACATTCGTGGGTGCCATCTTTGGCCCCAAACCGACGGATGATATCCGGGATTTCCGGTTGCGTGACGAGACTGGGAGGGAACACTTCGTCCGGGTTCGTGGGGAATTGTCAGCTGGGAACGTTAACGTCGGGGACGAGTTGCGAGTGCGCGGGTTCAGCCATCGAGGCACGATCGAGTTGACCTCCGGAGTCAACGAACGAACCCGCTCAAGGCTGATCGTGAGGCGCCGATGACCCGCATTCGTCCAGGGCTCCTCAACGACATCTATGAGCTCCTGCGCGGGGATCTGGATCAGGCCGTCCTGCCGCTTCCGGATCCCTCTCGCCTGGTCAGGGAATTCAGCTTCGTGCGCCTTCGGCGTGTGTCCCGCCCCGCCGATCTGGAGGACGAGCGGCGTCGAGTAGAAGCCTTCGAGTCCTTCCGGATGACCCTTTCCGGCCTCTACGGTGTCGACAGTGCGTTCGTCTTGCTCCTGCTCCGACGGACGTCCGACTTGGAGGTGTGGCTCGGAGCCTCGAGAGAGGTCTTCGATGTACCGGCGTGGCAACGCTTCATCCAAGGGTGTTTTCCAGACAGCAGGTTTAGGGAGGACCGGCCTCCCGATGGTCTCGTGGAAGGTACGTGGAGGGAAGGGGTGACGATCCTCGGGGCCCCTGACCCCACTTTGTTCAGTTCCACAAACCCACTGGATGCACTGTGCCGTACCGGCCGAATTGGGAGGTGGTGCTACCTCGTGTATGCACGCCCGAAGAATCGCGCTCGCATCCTTCAGGAAATCAACGCCGCTTCCGAGAGGATTACGGCGGTCCATGCGGGGCACCTTATCAAGGGGTCCCTGTCCGATGAGGAGAACCGCGTCGCCAAGCGGCTTGTGGATTTGCTGGGAGCTCAGCTCCGTCGCCTGGAGGAGGCCTTCGCCGTAGGGCTCTGGGACACGGAAGTCTTCATCCTCGGCGAGGATCCCAGGACCGTGCGCCTGCTGTCGGGACTCTCGGGCTCCATGCTGTCAACCGAGACAGCCGGTCCGAATCCTGTTCGGATCCGTCCCTGCTCAGAAAAGGGCGACGCGAACCATGAGAGGGAGCCTCTGACGTCGAACGAGCAGGCGGTCCTCGCTAGGCCCCCGGACGAGGCGCAACCCGGCTACGAGATTATCGA
>CAYUGX010000241.1:0-7890 GCA_964444375.1 uncultured Porphyromonadaceae bacterium
GACGGTTAGTTATACCGGCACTGATTTGATGGAGGTGATTCGTGTTTTCAGGTGGTTGTATTGAGAGACGAGAGGCGAATACGGGCTGAAGCCTTCAGCCCCTACAAGCCATCAGCCCCTGCAAGCCATCAGCCCCTGCAAGCCATCAGCCCCTGCAAGCCTTCAGCCCCTGCAAACAATTCCTATTGAAGTATGGAATTGAACAGCAGCTTAAACGTTCCGTCGGTCTGATTGCGGTGCTGGGTTCTGAAACCGATAAGAATAATTCGGCCATCGCCATGTTTGACCTCGACCATAGCTGGTTTTTTGGCGATGACTTTTTCTCCAATGAGCCATCCCGATTTTAATAGATTTTTATCCTGGTATCTGACGATGGTGGTATAATCGGTGCTGTTTCTGCCAGCCGAGATGGTAAAGACAGGACTCTGTCGCGATAAAACCAGTCCTTCAGCAGGCATACCGTATGCCAATGGATGGGTGTTGTTGATGTCGACTTTGAGTGTGGAACCTGGACAGAAGAACTCAGTTGATTCTGCACCTGAAATGCTATTTCTAATGTCGAGATCGAATTCTTCTACAACAAATTGGTATGACGAACCCAGGGCCACCAGGGTTCCCCCGTCCTCAACAAATTCCTTGATGGCTTTTACCCCCTCTTTACCTATCCCTGATTTGTACTTATCCGGATATTCCTCCGGGGTTCGTCTAGAGGATGTGCTATAGATTCCTTTTATGCGATCGGGTGAGTCGCTGGGAATGACGATGACGTCGAATTTTTTCAACAGATCACCTTCCTTTACTGTTTGACTCATTAGTGAGGTGTGCGGAAATGCATGATTTTCAAAGCATTGACGTGTCCAGCCTTCATCCATGTTGCCGCCATCGTAGCGTTGGAACAGGGCCAATCTGCCCCTGTTTAGTTGATGCATGCTGGTCTTTGACAGATCATTAGCTGCCTCAAATTGAACGCCGGTTTTCTTTGATACTCCTATTAATAACTCAGTTGAAGCTTTTGGAATAATGAAATCGCCAGGGAGGTAATTTCCGGATTTTTCATCAAGGCGTTTGATCTTCACTCCCTTATCCAATAATAGATTTACTGCTTTATATGCATGATTTTGACGCCCGTCTAGATGGTAGCCGTCTTTTCCTTTATTGACTTTTACATCCGGTAGGTCAAAATTCTTTAGCAAACTAAAATCACCATCGATATGTGTTGGATGGGGATGTACTTGAACACCCATGAATTCGAACATGGTATGAGTGGATAGATCATAGGGATAAATTGGTGATCCATCTTCTCTGGTGGTCCAGGCATTCTCTGGATAGTGAGTCTCGCAGAGTAGGTTTCGGATCAAACCCATTTTTGGTTGAGCCAGTGAAATGACATAGCTTCCTTTTCGATAGAGGTGATCGTCTGCCATGAAATCAGCATTGGCTTTATGAATTTCTATACCGGATCGAAGGAGGGTATTGATCATTTTTACAGATGTACGGTAATCATGTTGACTAGTGGGAATCACGACAGTTTGTATGTCACCAGTTGCGCCTCTTTCGGTCTGGTTTTTAGCCTTGAGGTATGCTGTTCTCAATACTGTTTCTTTATTTCTGGCAGCCAGGTCGAGCAGTGACCAGGCCGATGATTTCTTTTGTTCTACGATATCACGAAGTGTCCACCAACCACCTGGCCAGGGATTTGGAAAGGTAGATTGGGGCTCATATTCAGGAAAGGCACGACTGCCAGCCCGCAACTGTTCAGGATGTATATAAACCGGAGTAGCATATCGCACACCAGCTGATTCAGTCAACATTCCAGCAATGTTATGAAAGGGGGTAATCCAGTGCCAGCCAAAATGTCCCCAGCCGGCGAACTGGGCCGCGTTGAGAATACCCTTGAATCCCTGTTCTTCAAGTTTGTAGGCGATATGGGCACCATACCAGCTGATTTCACGCCAGACCAGCGGATCGGCATAGGGACGAATCGGATCACAGTATGGGGGTACATAAAAGCGGGCTCCAGTTGATCCCATGTGGTGATGGTCAATATAGGCTTGTGGAGGCCATTCAACGAACATGATCTCTGCAGTATATTTTGATTCAATCAAGTTCAGGTAATCACCATCACGATTGTTGTCGTGGCCACAGTATTTGTGATACAAGTAAGGCATACTGATACCTTCATATTCAGTGCCCACCGTCTCACGATACCAGTCAGTTATCATGACCTGGCCATCTGGGTTCAGACAAGGAATCATGACATAGATGACTTCATCCAGAATTCGCTGTGTTTCGGAATCACTACGGGTGAGAAGATCATGGGTCAATTCAGGTGTCATTTGCGTTCCACCGACCTCAGAGGCATGCAAACTCATGGATTGACAAATCACCGCTTTTCCTTCAAAAATAAATTGCTCAATTTCCTGTTCACCAACACCTCTCGGATCTGAGAGCTTTTTGTTGATCTGCTGCAGGCGATCTAGATTTTGGAGGTTTTCAGCTGCAGAGATGATTACCACTAAGAACGGGTGTCCTTCAGAAGACGGCCCCATGTTCATCACTTTGATTTTATCACTCTCCTTTTCCAACAAATAAAAATAATCGACTATTTTATCCCATCGGGCAAGCTGGCGATCAGCGCCCATCTCAAAACCAAAGTACTCTTTTGGAGAAGGCAGGTCAGACTGAGCAAATGACTGTATCGAAAGCAAAATTGTAAGGAGGAGGGAGAATAGCGTCTTCATGGTTGGTGGATTAATGGATTGGTTGATTGGTGCTTTGCTGAAAACTGTTTACTGATAACTGAAAACTAATTATCTAAGTTTCTTTAGTAAAAATAGGGATTATTGCCTTGATAAAAACTGTTCTATAACAAAACCCTACAGGCTAATATAATCAGCCCCTATATCCTAACCTCCAAACCATACAATCCCTGGAACCGTCAAAATGTCAATGGTATGGGAAAGGTATGCTTTTTGTAATCTGTATGTAAAGAATAATCGAGATGACAGGATATTGGATCATATTTGGTGTTTTCATGCTGGTGAGCATGATTGTAGGGGGTGTATTAAAACGGAAATTTGCTGCGTATTCAAAAGTTCCCATGGGACAAAATCTAAGCGGTAAGGAGGTGGCCGAGCGGATGTTGCATGAGAACGGGGTTTATGATGTGCAGGTAATTTCGGTTAAGGGGGCTTTATCCGATCATTATAATCCCTTGAAAAAAACCGTGAACCTCAGTCGGGATGTGTACAATGGGCGTCATGTGTCAGCTGCAGCTGTGGCAGCTCATGAATGCGGACATGCAATTCAACACGCTAAAAATTACGCTCCCTTAAAGATGAGGTCGGCTTTGGTGCCGGTACAAAATGTCAGTGCAAAAATTCTGAATGTGATTTTTATCGCTATGTTTCTGGGTGTTTTTGCTGTGCAGGGATTGTTCAGTTTTGAAACGGCTCTATTAGTCATTATTGCCTGTTACGGTATATTTACGGCAGTAGCGTTTATGACTTTACCCGTTGAAATTGACGCCAGTCACCGTGCCTTAGCCTGGTTAAACAAAGCAGGGCTTACAAATGTCAACACCCATCCAAAAGCCAAAGATGCATTGAAATGGGCAGCCTATACCTATGTCGTGGCAGCATTGTCATCTCTTGCCTCTTTACTCTATTTTATTGCCTTGTTTGCTGGCCGTCGAGATTAAGCACCTCGTCTATCTCGCAACCATTTAACCGTTTTGGTGAGGCCTTCTTCTAATGGGGTTATTTGGTAACCCAATTCCTTTATCGCTTTGTCTGATGAGGTTCGCCAGTTATATACACTTTTGTTGAACCACAAAGGTGTAAATACCGGTTCTTTGCCAAACAGCCTGGCGAAGAAAAAGTGCAGAACAGGAACCAGGCGCTGAATCCCAATCGGGAGAAAAATCATGCGTCGTTTGATTCCGCTGACTTTTGCCAAGATCCTATAGTAGGAGATGAAATCTGTGTTACTTCCTCCCAGTAGATAGGTATGACCTTTTCTCCCCTTATCCATGGCAAGCAAGTGCCCTTGTACCACATCATCAATAAATACATTATTTCCTATGACCCGATTGTCGCCCGGGTAAAATCGCCACCTCTTATTAACATATGTGTCAACCACAATATTGCCAGAAGCCGGGGATCCGAAAAGAACGGGACCATAGACCCGGGTAGGTGAAACAATTACTATATCCATGTCATGTTGAATGACGTAGTCTTTAATAATGCTTTCAGCCAAACATTTTGTTGCCTCATAATCGCCAAAAAAATCAATCTCTCTAACCGTTTTCTCAGTCACTGTGCCTCGAATCGACGGGCCAAAAACGCCTGCAGTACCTGTTACGACTAATTTTTTTACCCCAGATTCTAGAGCAGCTTGCAATACATTGCGTGTACCGAGTACATTGCTTTTGAAGAAATCATCGGCGTCTCTGGTCCACACCTTGGCTAGTGCGGCAATATGATAAACCTGATGACAATCTTGCATGGCTTCTTTTAAAATGTTTGAGTCACTTAAATCTCCGTAGAATTCCTTAATGCCATTAATATTCAGCTGCCTGGCTTTCTCTTTTGAACGGACCAGTATGTTTATCTGATGTCCTTGTTCGCACAGTTTCTTGGTCACAAGACCGCCAATATTGCCAGTCGCACCCGTAATAAAGATTTTCATAAGCATAAATGTAAACATTCCGTTTGTCAAATAGTTGTTGAACCTTATGATGTGGATTTCGCAAATTTTTAACTTTGACACGCTATCGTCCTAACTATGCAGAGTACTATTGTTGAAATGAGTCAGCAAAGCATTACGCTTTTCGACGCCATTGATGATTTTATTTATGTAGCTGATCCTGAAAGCTTTGAAATCATTTTTGCCAATCAAAAATTTATTGAGGGATATGGTGATGGGCTGGATGTTATTGGAAGGAAATGTTATGAGGTTGTTGCCAATAGATCTACCCCTTGCAGTAATTGTTTATCATTTAAGCGGGATCAACCCCTCGTTGATCCTACACATGTTTGGGAATACTTTCACGATGAAACAGAACGATGGTATCGGTGCAAGGAAAAGCTGATCAAATGGACAAACGGGGAGATTGTTCGTTTCAATCTTTCAACTGATATCACACCTGAAAAAACCAGTCAAATACGGTTAGCCGATAGTGAAGAGCGATATAAATTGGCCACGGCTGCTTCAGACCAGGGGATTTGGGATTGGTATACGAATTCGCAGAATGTCTACTACAGTGACCACTGGAAGGCACAACTAGGTTATCGACCTGATGAGTTGCCTCACAATTTTAGTACCTGGGAATCTTTGTTACATCCCGATGATAAAGAAAGGATGCTCAAAAGAGTAGCAGAGTTTTTAGCTAATCCCCAGGAATACTTCATTGAAGAATTCCGTTTGCGTCATAGAGATGGTTCTTACCGCTGGATTATGAACAAAGCGGCAGCCGTTACCGATGAGAATAACCGCGTGCTTCGAATGTTTGGTGCTCACACAGATATAACTGAGGTGAAGCAGATGCAGGAGAAACTCGAGCAAAGTGAAGGATATCACCGGACTGTTTTTAATGCCGTTACCGATGCCATCATCATCTCAGATTTCGAAGGGAATATTAGAAATGTGAATCCCAAGGCCTGTGAAATATATGGATATACGCGCGATGAAATGTTGATGCTTAACGCGCAGAGCCTTGTTACCCAGAATGATCATGGAAAGCTGGTTGAGTTTTTACAACGCCTGCATAGGGGAGAAACCTGGAAAACAGAAACCATAGATCGTCGCAAAGACGGTTCTTTAATCTATACTGAAGTAAATGGTACCCGCTTTAGGTTGAACGGACACTATTCTGTAATGGCAGTAATTCGGGACATTACCAAACGAAAACTGATAGAGAATGAGTTGGTTGCCGCCATGAAGCAAGCTGAATCAGCAAACATCCATAAAAATAATTTTCTAGCCAATATGAGCCATGAGATCAGAACCCCCATGAATAGCATCCTGGGTTTTTCTGATTTATTGCGCGGAGATGAATTAGATGGCGAAGCCAAGAATCGATACATCAATATCATTGAGAGCAATTCACAACAATTGCTGAATTTAATTGATGACATCATTGATGTGGCCAAGATTGAAGCCGGTGAGATAAAAATGAATATTGAAAGCTGCGAATTGGTTGGACTGATGAAAGACCTCGTCGTGATGTTCAATCAGGTTAAGCTTGACAAGAAGAAGGCGCATCTACGAATCAAGGCCGAAATTCCTGAAAACTGTGAACGTAAGGGTTTTGAGACCGATGCGATCAGGTTAAAGCAGGTATTAATCAATTTGCTAACAAATGCCATCAAATTCTCAGATAAAGGAACTGTTAGATTCGGATTTGAAACTCGGGATCACGATGTATTGTTTTTTGTTCAAGATGAAGGCATTGGTATTGCTGAACAGGATCAGCAAGCCATTTTTGAACGCTTCCAGCAAGCAAGTGATCAGACCGCAGCCAGGTATGGCGGTACTGGATTGGGTCTGTCTATTTCAAAAGGAATTGTTACCCTACTGGGGGGACAAATTTGGGTGGAATCAAAACTGGGTGTGGGTTCAAAGTTTTGTTTCGTATTGCCTGGATTTGAGTAGGCTCCATTTTTTATCGAAACGCATATCAGGATGAGCTTTTTGGGCAACTAGTGTATTCGTCCAGGCCATGGCCAAATGCACAAAAAAGGCTATCCAGATGGTCTCTGTTTGAATCGTAAGTAGGCATAAGACAACAGACAGGGGAATGGCCCCGATTGCCTCTGAAATGCCCTTTGGAATATGAGTTGTAGAATAGAGGGCAATATTAATGGCTATTGCAGGCCAAACACCGAGTTGGTCGATCAGTGGAAATAGTAGTAAACCCCTGAAGTAGAATTCATAACACAACAAGTAGAAGGCCCATGAGACCAAGTTTCCCACCATCATTTTTCGATCCCATATTTGAGCCCGAATCCGAGGGTAATTTTCTAAATTTTTAGGCCTTTTTGCTGCTTTGATTAACAAGGGAATTAGCACAACAGCTATCCCGATAATCCACAGTAGAGATTGAACGCTTGTTGAGCCATTCCAGCCCAAACCCAAACGGGCTGGTGAAGCATCTTGAAATACCATCCGGTAGGTAAGAAAGGGAATGATGCCCAGTGTGATTCCGCCCAGGTACTTGCTGCTTATTATGAATCGGGCCCAACCCCGATCATGACCATAGCGATTGATAAAATGCTTCCTGATTTTGATCGACTGTTCATAGAACCAATACACCATAAATCCAATTGTACCACCGATAAGGGGAATAATGATGTGCCAATCTTCTTTTGCAAGCATAGTCTCAGCAAAGTAGCAATTTTTACATTATTTTTGGATATGACCTATTTTACAGCCTCGCATCTAAAGCGATCCGGATTTTTACTTTTGACCATGCTTCTTCTGTGGGCATGTAAAAATCAAAATACGCAACGTGTCAATCTGATCAGTGATTTTAAAGCGGTTACCGATAGTGGACTTCTTCAGGTTGTTATAGAAATACCTGCAGGAAGTGATCAAAAATTGATAGCCGCACTGCCTGAGTCGACTTTTGGAGCCGTTCACACCATGGATGACCTAAAGAGCCTATTCCCAGGTGTATTGGATATCATAGAGCTATGGTTTAGCTCTTGCAAGGACCGGAGTGTACTTCGGAGTGACGGATTTGGAACGCTGAGGGAAGCAGATTCGCTGTTGGGCATAGCCATGAAAGCCTACGAGATACAACCTTATCTACGACCATACTATTTAATCCTATGAAGAGAACAGTAATCATTATGTTTTGCCTGGGTATGATTTTGTGTAGTTGCCAGG
>CAYUGX010000242.1:0-7885 GCA_964444375.1 uncultured Porphyromonadaceae bacterium
AAGGAAAAGTCAGGTGCATGGAAATGGATGGATTGCAAAGAGAAAATCTTCAGAAGGGATTCAGAAGGAAATCCTATTGAGGTATTCGGGATCGTCGAAGATGTTAGTGATTTACAGAAGGCCCATAAGAGTGAATTGGAGATGAGAAGAAATCTTGAAGTCATGATTAATTCTCTTCCCTTTGGAACCGCCTTAGTGGATCACAATAAAATTGTGCACCAAATGAATGCGGCTGGCTTGGAACTGTCGGGTTTTAAAACTGAAGAAATATATGGAAAGCCCTGTCACCAAACATTTTGCGGAGCTGATTGTGATAATTGCCCGATTCTTGATCTAGGAAAAACTGTTGAAAAATCAGAAAAAGTTCTTCTGACTAAGGATGGGAGAAAAATACCCGTGCTTAAGTCGATTGTTCCGATCCAAATGAATGGAGATTCGATGTTGCTTGAAACCTTTGTTGATATATCTAAGCTCAAAGAAATTGAATCGACCGTAAGAGAAAGCGAGGAAAAGTTTCGCCAAATATTCAATGGTGCAAATGATTGTTTAATTATTGTAAACATGGAAGGTCAGGTTGCAGAAGTTAATGAAGCTGCTCTTACTCAATATGGATATACCCGGGATGAGTTTCTTCAATTACATCCTACTCAATTGATAAGCCCCGAATACCACCCGGTCTTCAATGATTTTGTTGAAAAGGCAATGGGTACCGGCAAATTCTCTGGAGAGACTATTGATGTGCGCAAGGACGGATCTCATTTTAATACCTATGTCAAAGGATCACTTATAGAGCTGAAGGGCAAGCCACATCTCATGGCAGCCGTCAGGGACATATCAGACATGAAAAAAGCAGAAGAAGAAAGGGACCAATTCTTTAAAGTGTCCTTAGATCTTTTGTGTATTGCCAGTACAGATGGATATTTCAAACAATTAAATCCGTCGTGGGAGAAAACATTGGGTTGGTCTGAAGAAGAATTAAAATCTAAACCATTTCTTGATTTTATTCATCCTGATGATTTGGAATCAACCTTGCACGAAGTTGAAAAACTAAAAACGGGGTCTCCAGCCATTAATTTTGTAAACCGTTACAGACACAAGGATGGATCTTACAGATGGTTAAGTTGGGTCTCTGCTCCGTATGGAGACGTTTTATATGCATCTGCTACTGATATTACGGAATTAAAGCATGTTGAAAAATCTCTGCTTCATTCAAAGGCTGAATTGCAACGTTCAAATAGAGAACTTGAACAGTTTGCCTATGTCTCATCACATGATCTTCAGGAACCGCTCAGAAAAGTTAAAAACTACGCGGATTTGTTGGCAAAGAAGTATCAACCCGAATTAGATGAGACGGCTTTCAAATATCTCAATATAATTACCAGTGGTGCTGCACGGATGCAAAAATTGATCGATGATCTTTTGTCAGTTTCTAGAGTAACAACACGCGGAAATCAGCTTGAGCGTATTGACATGCAATTGGTCGTTAATGATGTCTTGGATATTTATGATTTAAGGTTTCAAGAAGAAGATGTTGCTTTCACTTCTTCAGATATGCCTGTCGTTAATGCTGATAAAGGTCAATTGACTCAATTATTGCAAAATTTAATTTCTAATTCACTGAAATTCAGGAGTAAAGAACCTCCTAGCCTTCACTTCAGTGTCAGTGAGACAAATGAGTCCTGGTTATTTGAGTTCCAGGATAATGGGATTGGGTTTGATACGAAGTTTGCTGACCGGATTTTTGTGGTTTTCCAAAGGCTACATGCCAGAGATGAATACTCGGGCACTGGTATCGGTTTGGCCATTTGTCAGAAGATCGTTGAAAGACATGGAGGTGAGATTTGGGCAGATTCAGATCCTGGCAAAGGATCAACTTTTTATTTCACATTACCTAAATAGAAAAAAAATGAAGAACGCGAATACTAATATTGAAATGATAAGCATTTTGTTGGTTGATGATGACCCTGAGGATGTGGAATTGACGCTGGAGGTGATGAAAATGAATAAGGTCCAGCTTAAAGTTGAGGTGGCTAAGAATGGTTTAGAAGCTTTAGAGGTTTTGAACCGTCATGCCAACAACGGTGTATCCAATCTACCAGATCTAATTCTCCTGGATCTAAACATGCCCAAGATGAATGGACTGGAGGTATTGGAGCACATTAAGAAAGACCGGAAATTGAAAAGAATTCCAGTCGTAGTTTTAACTACATCCAAGTCTGAGACAGATATTAGTAAATCGTATGAATCCGGTGTGAGTTGTTTCATCACTAAACCTGTCGGATTGAATGAATTTCAGGATGTTGTTGAGGCAATCAACAATTTTTGGTTTACAGTAGTAAAGTTCCCAGAATAATCATATGTAAAAGGTAGCAAGAGATGAGTTGGCAGGATGAATTTCGGATATTGTTGATAGAGGATGATCACGAGGATGCGCTTTTAATTGAGGAGTATTTTAGAAGCACAAATACCTATTCTTACAAGATAGATCATATAACACGAATTGAAAAGGCTATCCAGGAGTTGAAGAGTAGTGATTATGAGGTGATTCTTTGTGATTTGAATTTACCTGATTCAGAAGGTATAGAAACAATCACCCAGGTGTTTGAAGCGGCGAATGATATACCGATTATTGTACTTACCGGAATGGATAATACAGATATTGGTATCGCTGCATTAGAGCGGGGTGCTCAAGATTATCTGGTTAAGGGAAAATTCACCGATAAGCAGCTTGTTCAATCCATTCAGTATTCAATCAGTCGGAAAAAGATAGAAGAAGGTCTTCGAGATAATCGCGATCTTTTGTCTACAATCTTCAATGATACTCCTTTAATACTTTATTTAATAAATGAGGAAAGGAGAGTTGTTCGGATCAATCAAGCCGGTGCTAAGATTGTATCTCGGTCTGAGAAAGAAGCAGTTGGGTTATCGTCAGGTGAATTGCTTAATTGCCTGAACAATCTTCACAATGATATGGGTTGTGGAAGTGGTCCTGATTGCAAGTCTTGCTTATTGAGAGGCTCCGTTGACCGTTGTTTGAATAATGGAAAAAATACAAGAAACAGGAGGATATCCTTGCCTGTGTTAATGGGATCTGATGATAGTAGAAAGTATTATATCCTTTCTGTCACTCGGATCACTATTCAAAGCAGTGTGATGGCCTTGGTTAGTCTAAGTGACGTGACTCAAATTGAAGAATCAAGAATTCAAGCTGATCAGAACAATACACGACTGTCAAGTGTTATCGACAACCTGCCTGAAGGAATTCTTATCGAATCAAGTGATGGACGTGTCCACAAGATCAATCGTCAATTTCAAGATCTTTTTGATGTAGAAGTTTCACCTGAAAAGTTAGTCGGTTCTGATATAGATATTGCCGAGCAACAGGTTAAGAATAGTTTTGAAGATCCTGAGAGATACCTGACGGATATTAAGACCATGTTGGAGAATAAGGAGATCGTGCTAAATCATGAGCTTATTCTAAAAAGTGGAAAGGTGGTTGAAAGAGATTTCATCCCAGTTACTATAAATGGTCACGATTCGGAGATAATGTGGCTTTATCGCGATGTTACAGAAAAGTGGAGAGAGAATCAGGTTAAAGAAGCAAAATTAGAGTTGGTTGACTATTTAGCACATCATACAGCTAAGGAGTCCCTGGTCAAGTTTCTCGACATAACAGAAGCTCTGACAAAAAGTAGCATTGCTTTTTACCATTTTGTAGAGGATGACCAGGAAACAGTTTCTCTACAGGCATGGTCGTCTAATACTATGAAGGGTATATGCGCGGTTGAACCTGCTGAGTGTCATTATCAAATTTCAAAAGCTGGTGTTTGGGTTGATTGCGTTAAAGAAAGAAAGCCGATAATTCAGAATGACTACCAGGCCCTGCCCCACAAAAAGGGATTACCACCAGGTCATGTACCCGTTGAGAGGGAACTTGTGGTGCCAATATTCAGAGGAGACAGAATTGTTGCAATTGTTGGTGTGGGGAATAAAAAATCTGGTTATGGAGCTCATGAAGTTCAATTGGTAGAAAAGCTCGCCGATGCAACTTGGGATATGTTTTTGAGGAAACAAACAGAAGAAAAGATCATTGAAGAAAGAGATAGAGCAAATAATATTATTGAAGGAACTGATGCCGGAACCTGGGATTGGAATATCAAAACTGGTGAATTATTCACCAATGAGAGATTCAGTCAAATTCATGGTTTAGATCACGTCGAATGGAGAAATCGAACTATCGAACAATGGATAGAAACTGTCCATCCTGATGACGTAGAGTACGTTGAGGAGCAGTTTAACCGAATGCTAGAAAACAACAGTGATCATTTCGTTGTTGAATTTCGAAAAAAGCACAAGGACGACTATTACTCATGGGTATTGTCAAGAGGCAAAGTAATTGAGTACGATAAGGATGAAAACCCTGTAAAGATTGCCGGAATAATATTGGATATTAGTGATCGAAAAAAGACAGAACTTCAATTATACGAACAATATCAGGCCTATGAGGTCTTAAATGAAGAACTCAAACAGTCTAACGAAAATCTCATACATGCTAAAGAAAAAGCTGAAGAAAGTGATCGTCTCAAGTCAGCATTTTTAGCTAATATGAGTCATGAAATCCGAACCCCTATGAATGGGATTTTGGGATTTGCCCATTTACTGAATGAGCCTGATCTAACTCTCGTTCAGCAAAAGCAGTATATAGACATAATCGAAAGTAGCGGTCAACGTATGCTAAATACCCTCAATGATATTATTGAGATTTCACAAATCGAAACCGGACAATTAAGTACTCATCCGGAATATTTGGATGTTGATCTTCTGGTTCAGGATTTGGTCAAATTTGTTGATCCAGAGATTGATCATTCGAAGATTATTTTCGAGGCTGAAAACAATTCAATTCAAAGACCACTACTATTTTCAACAGATCGTGACAAGTTGAACGGCATCTTATATAATCTGGTCAGAAATGCGATTAAATTTACCAAATCGGGAGTAGTGAATCTGGTATATGACATCAATGATGATAATCTTGAGATTCAGGTTAAAGATACAGGCATTGGTATTCCACCTGACAAGATTAACCTAATATTTGACCGATTTATCCAGGTTGAACAGAGCCATACAAGGCAGTTTGAGGGATCAGGTCTGGGCCTGTCAATTACAAAAGCCTACGTAGAATTGCTACACGGGACCATAAGGGTAGAATCAGAAATAAATTCAGGATCAAGCTTCTATGTAAGCTTGCCGTCATTGAAAGCAGGCAAAAGATCATAGTTTATGCAAACAGTTAAAACAGAAAGAAAAAGAAAGAAGCTGATACAAAATCTGGTTTTCATTGCTTGCAATATGGCTGTCTTTATTGCTATTTTGAGTATTGGTTTTCCTCAACAGATCAAGTTGGAGGACCTGGGAAAAGAAAGATATGAAACCCTAAAAACCATCAATGAATTGAGGCAAAGTTCAGAGAACCTGACCCGGATGATACGGACTTTTGCTGTAACAGGAGATACTGCATATTTAAGGCAGTACAATCAAGTGTTATCGATTCGATCAGGTGAAGTTCCAAGGCCTGTTCAATATGATCAATATTTTTGGGATAATTATTACGATGGGTCGAGTAGCTATGTGTGGAACGGGACTGAGATACTTATGCCTTTCGACAGTTTACTGAGTTCAATTGGGTTTTCGAAAGAAGAGGAAAATCTACTACTTGAAGCTGAAAAAATGTCAAACCAGCTAGCAATCCTTGAATCAGAGGTCGGAAATGATTTGCTATTGTATTATGCTGAGCGCAACAGGGGTCAATATAATACCACAGACTCTGTAGCCAAATCGATTCAGCGATTATTCTGTCAAGATTATAGTGAGGCCAAAGCTAAGGTTTTGGCACCTATCAACCTGGCTATCCAAATGGTTGATGAAAGATTAAACCAACAAATTGAACAGCAAGAAAGACTTATTCGATTTATCATTTTCGGTCTGATAGTTTCTGTAATTAGCATTGTTACATTAATCATACGTATGTTTTTTATTGCAAGAAGTTATAATGATGCCTTGTTCTCTGACCTTAGAAATGAGATTTTGTTGCAGACAAATAGAATAGAAAGTCAAGAATTGAGATACAAGGTTTTGTTTGAAAACATGAATGAGGGATTTGCTGAGCACGAGATGATCTATGATGATGATGAACAACCATTTGATTACAGGTATATTGAGGTTAATCCTGCTTTTACGAAATTAACCGGGTTAACCAAAGAATTGGCCATCGGTAAAACGGTACGACAACTTATTCCAGGGATTGAAAATGATGAGGCAGGGTGGATCGAAAAGTATGGACATATTACAAAAACCGGTGACGAATCAACCTTTGAGGACTACTCTGAACCTTTAGGAAAATGGTTCAGAGTGCATGCTTTCAAATCTGATGATAATAGATTCGCACTCACATTCAGTGATATCACAGAAAACAAACTTCAGCAACTTGAAATCGACAAAACTATGCTGGAGCTAGAAAGTACAAATAATGAATTGGAACGATTTGCCTACATTGCATCCCATGATCTTCGGGAGCCTCTGCGAAAAATCAATAGCTATATAGGCCTAATTCAAAAAAGGGCATCTAATAGTTTTGATGAGAGCAGTTTACGTTATTTTGATGTGGTAGTGTCTGGAGCTACCCGAATGCAGACCATGATAGATGACCTCTTAACTTTTTCCAGAGCAATTTCAAAAGAGATTATTCCAGTAGACATCAAGCTGGATCAATTGATTCACGAGGTATGTGAAATGTTAGAGGTTTCAATAAAAGAATCTGGAGCTCAAGTTACAATTAGCAAGTTACCGGTTGTTAGGGGAGATGAAGGACAGTTGAGACAAGTATTCCAGAACCTGATATCAAATGCATTGAAATTTACAGCGGACAATTCACCTGATATCTTAATTAATGCTACTGAAACTGAAGCATCATGGATAATTGAGGTCAAAGACAACGGAATAGGATTTGAGATGGAGCAAGCTGGTAAACTTTTTAACATTTTCACACGTCTCCATTCAAGAGATAAATATTCAGGAACTGGAATAGGGCTTTCAATTTGTAAGAAAATAATTCGACGACATCAAGGAAAGATTTGGGCAGAATCAAGTCCAGGACAGGGAGCCAGTTTTTATGTTGAATTGAAGAAATAGAAAAAAACAAGAAGGCCTCAAGGCTACGAAGGATACAACAAATGATCAAACATCTCTGTTTCACATTGAAATGTGACTAAATTTGAATATGAAAAGAATTGGTTTTGTTGTATCAGGATTGTTTTTACTCGGCGTCTTATTGGTAAGTTGTCAGCAGGAAAAGGGAGTTTTTGCTGAGATAAATACAAACAAAGGAAAGATTGTTGCTTTTCTTGAATTTCAAAAGGTGCCTATGACTGTGGCTAATTTTGTGGGCCTTGCGGAAGGAAGCATTGAAAATGCCACAATTCCTCTGGGACAATCATACTTTGAGAATGCAATTATCCATCGTGTTGTGGAGGGTCATGTCATTCAGGGTGGCTCACCTCCTGTTGAGGACAATAAGGGTACAGGATACAGATATCCAAATGAGATACATCCCGATCTGAGCCACAACAAACCCGGAATGTTGGGTGTCGCTAATGGTGGACCACACACCAATAGCGATGAATTCTATATAACACTTGGAGACAGGTCATATCTGGATGGCGATTATACTGTCTTTGGCCATGTAACTGAGGGAATGGACGTTCTCATGAGTATAAAAAAAGGGGACCTGTTTGAAAGTATCCGGATAGTCAGAAAGGGAAGAGAGGCCAGAAAGTTTAAACCTGATACCGAGATGTTTAAAAAACTGGTGGAAGAACAATGGGAGAAA
>CAYUGX010000243.1:0-7825 GCA_964444375.1 uncultured Porphyromonadaceae bacterium
CCATCACGGTTCCGTGGGGTACCAATGTTACTGCCCTGGTCGCCTCTTTTACGGTTAGCCAATTCGCTACAGTCAATATCGGTGGAGTTCCACAGGTCACAGCGGTGACTCCCAATGATTTTACCAACCCGGTTAGCTATACTGTTGTTGCCCAGGATGGGTCATCTGAGATTTATACAGTGACAGTGTCCATTGAGAATGAGGCCGAGAAGCATTTCAATACGTTTGGATTTGTTAATGCATCCCCAACAATCTCCCTGAATATTGATAATGTCAATCGCCTGATCAACATTTCGATACCTAATTCTTCTTCAAGATTAGGGCTTATTGCCACTTTCACTGTCTCTGCAGGTGTAGAGGCCTATATAGGTGGTGTTAAACAAGTTTCTGGCGTGACAGCTAACGATTTCGACGTGGTAAGAACATACACATTGCAGGCCGACGATGGATCAACCATTGATTATCAGGTGACCGTGACCAATGCAGTGATCCAAACCGGGAACACCATCAGTGCTTTCTCCTTTACTGATTTTGATCCTGATGTAATAGCTACAATTGATCAGGCTAACCTGACTATAACCGCTCAGTTGCCATTGGGGTCCAGTTTAACCAATCTAGTAGCAACTTTTACCCGATCACTCTTATCTGAAGTGACTGTTGGTGGTGCGGTTCAAGTGAGTGGTACAACTGCAAACGATTTTTCAAACCCAGTTACCTATGTCTGTACAGCTGAAGATGGAACTTCCAAAACCTATGTGGTCACTGTCACTGTGACACCTCCGAGTGATGCCAAGGACATAACCTATTTTGCTTTTGAAGATATGGATCCAGACGTCGTTGGGGTAATCAACCAGGGCGCGCAAACCATAATATGCACCGTTCCCAACGGAACAGATAAAACCCAAATGGTTGCTTACTTTACCAGTTCGACGAATTCTACAGTTAGAGTACGAAATCAGGGGATACAGCAAAGTGGGATTACCATAAATGACTTCTCAACCCCACTGGTGTATGAGGTATATGCTCAAGATGGTTCCATGAAAGATTACCTGGTAACCGTGAATGAAACCAACGATGTGACTAAACCCATTGTGACTGCCGCAGCTCAAAGTGTAACCAATGAACTCGGACAGTTTGTACTTGTTCAATCAAATGAAGGAACTGGTAAAGTGTACATTATTGAGGAAGACCAGGATCAAGCCGATGTGGATGATCTGGAAGCCGCTGTCGCAGCTGGTATGGGACGGGCTGCCTGGGTGCAGTTGGCAAATACCGATATTCCGATTCCAACATATAATATGGAACAGGGCACCTATTATGCCTACGCAATTGATGCAGCAGGAAACATGTCTAACAAAGGGGTAAATGCAATAAGCATTGATGACGCACTTGCTCCCACTGTTGTGGTCGAATCTCAAACCATAAGTAATGCACCAGGTAATACGGTAGCGGTGCAGAGTTCAGACCAGACCGGTTCAGTCTATTTGATTCATGAAACTTCACAACAAGGCACCGTTGGCCAACTTGATGCAGCTGTTGCAAGTAATAAGGGAGCTAAAGGCTATGTGTTTTCTGCCTTCACCGATGTGTCTCTATCAGTCAATGGTTTGACAGTTGGAAACTATCACGCTTATGCGGTTGACGATAATAATAATATGTCAGCCAGGAGTAGCCAGGTTGTGGTTATCACACAAGCAAGTCGATTGAAATCAATCCTGAGTTTCAGTTTCCAACACACGGATCCGGTGTCTATTGGAAAAATAGCCGGTACCGAAATTACGGTTGAAGTGCCTCAAGGAACAGACTTAACCAACCTGATGGCAACATTTACCATTAGTCCATTGGCAACCGCTTATGTCGGACTGGTTGAGCAAATTAGTGGGGTAACCTCAAATAACTTTGACTCTCCAGTGACTTATACTGTCGAAGCAGAAGACGGATCTAGCCTGGATTATACGATAACAGTGACTATAGGTACAGGTGTTGAGGATCAGGAATGGTCAAATAGCATTACTGTTTATCCGAATCCTATTGCCGATGTGGTGAATATTGAAATGATGAAACCTATTGATCATATCGTTGTATGCGATATGTTAGGTCAGGTAATAAAACAAATCAGTGATCCGGGTCAGCTTAAAATTCAGTTGGAAACCGGATCCTTGGATGCAGGAATGTATTTAATTCGCTTCTATCGTGATGACCAACTGGTCGTTCACAAGAAGCTAATTAAGCAATAATCGATAACCCAAATTCGAGCAAAAAAAAAGGGGCCGCTTTTGCGGCCCTTTTTTTTAGAATTTTGCCCCAATCGGGTTAAATAATCATACCGGCCGCCATGGTTTCATTGCTTGCCTCATCAATCAGGACTAAGCTACCGGTTATTCTGTTTTTCGCATAGGAATCAAAAAATAGCGGTTTAGTCGTTTTGATTTTGATTTTTCCTATGTCATTCATGCCAATGTTTTTATCGTCTTGATCTTGTGTCAGGCTGTTGATATCCATCTTAAAATCAACTGATTTAATGACTGCTCTGGCATCCCGGGTGGTGTGGCGAATAGCATATTTGCCTCCTTGAAGTAAGGGCCGTTCGTGGAACCAGCAGACCATAAGTTCTATTTCCTGACTTTGATTGGGGATATCTGAGGAGGTAACAATCATATCACCGCGTGAAATATCAATATCATCTTCAAGTTGCAGGGTTACAGATTCTGAGACCCAGGCCTGATCACCCATATTCTCATAACGATTAACTGAAGCAACTTTCGTTTCCATTCCAGTAGGCAGTACTGTAACTTCATCTCCCTTTTTAAATTGCCCACCGGCAATTCGACCTGCATAGCCCCGGTAATCGTGAAATTCTTTTCGCTGAGGGCGAACTACATATTGAATGGGGAAGCGAGGATTCTGCGTATTGCGGTCAGATGTGATATCTATGGATTCAAGCATTTTCAGCAGGGTAGGACCCTGATACCACGACATGTTTTCAGATGAATTAACCACATTGTCTCCTAGCAAGGCACTAATCGGAATGAAACGAATATCATTAACACTGAGGTTTTTAGCTACTTTCTCATAATCTTCTTTGATACGCTCGAAAACGTCCTGGTTAAAATCAACCAAATCCATTTTGTTGACACAAACGACAAGGTGGGGGATTTGGAGCAGCGAGGCAACATAACTGTGTCGCAATGTTTGTTCAAGAACACCGTGCCGTGCATCAATCAGTACAATGGCCAGGTTAGCGGTAGAAGCACCGGTTACCATGTTGCGCGTATATTGAATATGACCCGGTGTGTCGGCGATGATAAACTTACGCTTAGGAGTGGCAAAATAGCGGTAAGCAACGTCAATAGTGATTCCTTGTTCCCGCTCAGCGCGGAGACCATCGGTCAGTAAAGCCAGGTCTATTTTTTCGTTTCCCCTTCGAACACTGTCACGGTGAACCGCTTCGAGCTGGTCTTCAAAAATTGATTTACTATCGTATAGCAAACGACCGATTAGGGTCGACTTGCCATCATCAACGCTTCCTGCAGTTGTGAAACGGAGGAGCTCCATGTTGAGATAAGCTTCGGAATTAAACTCAGTCATATCTTAATTGCTTATTTTCCTTTTTCTTCAGTGAATTTGAACCTGAGAGATGATTTTTTAGAAATAACCTTCTTTTTTCCGGTCTTCCATGGCTGCTTCTGACCGCTTATCATCCGCACGACTGCCTCTTTCTGTCACACGGGTCGCAGCAATTTCTTTGATAATATCAACCAGGTTATCTGCTTTTGAGAGTGTTAGTCCGGTACACGTAATGTCACCGATGGTGCGGCACCTCGTGTCAATTTCAACAACTTCCTCGTCGGGTTTAAGCTTCATAAATGGGGCATAAGCCAACCAAACACCATCTCTTTCAAAGGCTTTACGTTTGTGAGTGAAATACAGACTAGGCATCTCTATGTTTTCGAGGTAGATATACTGCCACACATCCATCTCAGTCCAATTGGACAACGGAAAAACCCTGAAATGTTCTCCCATATTCATGCGCCCATTGAACAAATTCCATAATTCTGGCCGCTGGTTCTTTGGGTCCCACTGTCCAAACTCATCCCGGTGAGAAAAGAAGCGCTCTTTGGCTCTTGCCTTTTCTTCATCTCTACGACCACCACCTAAGGCGACATCGAATTTGTTGGTTTCAATGGTATCTAACAAAGTCACTGTTTGCAACACATTGCGACTGGCACTGTAACCTGTTTCTTCTACAGCTTTTCCTTCGTCAATGCTCTTTTGAACCGACCCGACCACCAGGCGGGCACCCAGTTTCTCAACCAAATCATCCCTGAATTTGAGGGTTTCTTCAAAATTGTGACCCGTATCAATATGAGCCAATGTAAAGGGAATCTTTTGTGGCCAAAATGCTTTCAAGGCCAAATGAACCATAACAATTGAGTCTTTGCCTCCGGAAAACAGTAAGGCTGGATTCTCAAACTGAGCAGCGACTTCCCGCATAATGAAGATGGATTCATTTTCCAGTTCTCGCAGATGACTAATGGTGTGTTTATCCATGTTTCTATTTACTTTTCATTTTCATGCAACCCACATTCTTTTGTGGAATTGTGCTCCCACCACCAACGGCCCGAACGAAACTCACCTTCGGGATTAGCTGCCCGGGTGCAAGGTGCGCAGCCAATGCTTGTAAAGCCTCTGTCAGACAGTGCATTGTATGGGACGTGATGAGAGCTGATATATGCTGTAACTTCTTCCTTTGTCCAATTGGCCAAGGGGTTAAATTTAATAAGCTGATTGATCGGATCAAAACTAAACTCCGCAATGGTTTCCCTGTTTTCTGATTGAGCTGAGCGGATGCCAGTAATCCAGATTGCTTTATTTTTCAGAGCCCGACGTAAAGGCTTAACTTTTCGGATATGGCAACATTCTTTACGATTCTCAACCGATTCGTAGAAACTATACGGGCCTTTCTGGTTTAATAAGGCCTCCACATCACTGGCTTCTGGATGGAAAACCTTAATGTGTTTGTTATAATGTTCCAAAGTTCGACTATGTACTTTATGGGTTTCTTCGAAATGCCTGCCTGTATCTAGCGTAAAAACACAAATATTTACATCAATAGAAAATATGAAATCAGTAATTACCTGGTCCTCTAAACTAAAAGAGGTTGAAAAACAAACACGATCAGGAAACGTCTTAGCTAAATAGTGCAGCTTGTTTTCAATCGATAAACCAGCTGTTTGTATTGTAAGGTTTTTCGCCAGATCTTCATTCAACATTCCTTCCATAATCATTCTCCAAGTCGCCTGTATATTCTTACAAAATATTGATCTGCAAAGGTAATATTTTCTATGGGATGATATAAAAAAGCCGTTTCATGTAAACGGAACGGCTTTTTATCAGATCTTATACGGAGTTTTACCAAAATACAATGTATAAGGCAGCCACTATTGCGGTCAGAATAAAGGCACCAACTTTGAATCCTTTTTCGGTATGGAATAATCCTTTTTCAAATCGTACAGCTTTTGGATGATCTTCTTTTGACTCAATCAAACTAATTACGATCATAACTGCGGCTAGGATCAAGAACACGTAACCCCAACGGTTCATAAAGGGTACTCCGGGTAATAGCTTCATGAAGGCAAATGACAGCGGTATGCTAAGTCCTGCACCCCAAAGGGCTGCATTGGCTGTGGCTCGTTTCCAAAATAGTCCGCCCAGGAAAATTGCACACACTCCGGGAGTTATAAAACCCGTAAATTCTTGTATGTACTGAAATGCCTGATCAAGGCCACCCAAAAGTGGTTTTGCCATGACCACAGCGATCACCAGGGCAACCAAACTTGTTATCCGGCCAGTAGTCACCATTTTCTCGCTGCTGACATTCTTGTTAATGTAATTTTTATAGATATCCATCGTGAATATCGTTGCAGTTGAATTAAGCATAGAGGCTAATGAAGACACAATGGCTGCAACTAAGGCAGCAAAAGCTACACCCTTGATTCCAGCCGGAACAAAATTATGCAACAGCCAGGGGTAGGCTTGATCCGAGCGAGATATGGCTTCCTCACCCCCGAGCCCATAGGCATCTGGATTTTGGCTAATCAGATAGGCTGCAATACCTGGTATGACAACAATCAGGGGAATCAAAAGCTTAAGGAATCCAGCAAATAAAACCCCTTTTTGGGCTTCTCCAATTGATTTTGCTGCCAGACCACGCTGGATGATATACTGATTGAATCCCCAATAGGATATATTAGCAATCCAAAGGCCTCCAATAACCACACTCAGTCCAGGTAGATCAAACCAGGCATCTTTGGTACCACCTGATCCGTCAGGGATCATAAGTTCGCCCTGTTTCAGTATCATATCGAACTTCTTAGGAACTTTATCCAGTAATTCGCTGAATCCTGCAATTACACCCTGACCGTCACCAATAGCTGACAAGGCGAGAAGAGTGGTGATTACACCCCCGGCAATTAGAAAAATAACCTGGATTACATCCGTCCAGGCAACTGCTGTGAGACCACCATAGATCGAATACACAGCTGCAAAAAGAGCCAGTCCTAGGATTCCCCAGAAGAGGGGAACGCCCATGATCGTTTCCAGAGCAAGCGCACCTAGCCACAATACTGATGTCAGGTTCACGAAAACATAGACCAATAGCCAAAAGGTGGCCATGGCAGTTCTGACCCGGTTATCATAGCGCTCCTGTAAAAACTGGGGCATTGTATAAATGCCCTTTTTCAAAAACACTGGAAGGAAGAAAATACCGACAATTATAAGTGCAATTGCAGCCATCCACTCATATGAGGCGATACCGAGACCAATGGCAAAACCACTACCCGACATACCAATTGTCTGTTCTGCGGATATGTTGGCTGCAATCAATGAAGCACCGATGGCCCACCAGGGCAAAGATTTTGAGGCAAGAAAGTAGTCTTGCGCCGTTTTCTTTTTTCCTTTTTTATTCCTCGAAACATATAATCCGAGAAAAACGATGAGCAAACAATAGCCGACAAATACAATATAGTCTAATGTTGAAAATCCGTTTGACATAATAGCTTGTTCTTTATTGGATTAGGGCCTTAGAAATCTCATCTGCGCCCACTCCGAATAGTTTGTTTAATAGTTTGTTGATTCCTTCGTCCTCACCTGTTATATGAATGGTGGTGTTAATGTGTTCATGAGATTGGTCTGGTTTTAGTTCAGCAGCAGATGATGACGCTTCCAACTCATAAAAGGGGCCCAGTTGGGTTCCATCGTCCAGCGGACCATCATTGTATGAGTTTACAACATCACCTCCAAAGGGTTGCTCTTGCAATTCCCATAGACTATTTACATAGCCTGAATGCTGCTCAGGTTTATTGAAAAACATTAACGTCAATACTTTTTCTGCACTATCGTAGCTACCGAGGTAGTTTTTTGCTCGATTTGGGCTCAGTCCAATCTTCCCTCGTTTATTTCCATCGGCTTTGAAGTAAATTATTCCTTCTTTTACTTGTAGCCGTGAAGCTTCAACTTTGCCAAAATAGGTGTCATTGACAATTGGACCAAGATCACTCTCTTCACCTTCAATATACGGGACCATAACCGTGTTGGTGGGTGATGAAATCAATTGTCCAAGAATCCATATCGAGAGTAATCCGGTATGTTTTGACCATTCCTCTTCACCTGTATTCGTGATGCGGTTAGTTGTCGTATAGGCAACAACCTCTAATCCTTTTGGTAATAATGTGCCTAAAAAGCCCTGGATTTCTTCGGTATTTAGTAATTCTATTTTGCGGTAGACATCCAGACTGAAGGTGAAATTACTGTAATTGGTTAAAGA
>CAYUGX010000244.1:0-7814 GCA_964444375.1 uncultured Porphyromonadaceae bacterium
ATAAGTCGATCCCAGCCCATGTTTTGGGTATCACCAGAGTCAATGCCGTTGATACATACCATGAAGAGGTAGGGTAGGGCTTGCTCTGCTTTTTTTCGCCAATCGTCATCTCCTTCTACTTTAAAGAGGTGACAGGTATTATAGATGACGCCCATATTACTGCGATCGACCAATTGGGCGATTTTGATGCAATGGTCAATGGTTTCGCAATAGTTGTTCACGTGTGGGTAGACAGCGACTTTGGCACCATATTCTTGTGCGAAATCAGCATATTCTTTCAGAAATTCAGCAAGGATTTTATCCCCCTCCATTTGCTTCCAGCTATATTTATCCGCATTCGTAAAGAAGGCAACCAGGAGGTCTTGATCTTTACAGATTTTCACCAGCTCATCAATCGCCTTATCATATTCCACTTGGCCTTCATTGGTGATGGTCAATCCAAAATAAACCTCCGGCATGCGTAATTCATGCTTATCTAATGCGGCTTTGAGTTCACTATTCAGCTGACTGATGTGCCCGCTAATTCCATCATAGCCAAGGCGTTTTACCAGGGCAGCCTGACTATCATAATCACCGGGAGCATTGGGAAGGGTGCGTACCCCGTTGTTGAATACATAAAACACATTGTCGAGATATTTCTCCCGGGTATTGCATGAAAGCAACAGCACCGAGATCATCAGTATGCTTAGCTTTTTCATTACTTCTACAGCTCGAATGCTTGATATTTGTTGATCCAATCCACGACATTTTGATCGATCCATTTTTCCCTGAACGAACGTGCCAGCATGGCATTGGCTGCGTTGTCGTTGGAAAATTGATGGGTTTTCTGATTCCAGTGAATTTTGCGCTGAAGCGTGGCTGAGATGAGACCCATATAGGTGAGTAAGTAAACATTGTAGCCCACTTCTAGTGGTTCTAGGCTTTGTTTGCCGGTTTCGATCATTCTCACGAAATCGGCCTTATCCGACAGGGTATTTTCATACGAAATATCTCCTTTGCCAGGTTTAAAATCCAGAATTTTCTGGTCGCTTACCTTCAGTTCATTTGGGTAATCCATTCTGATCCATCCATCTGTACCATAAAACTTGACGAAAGGTGTATCAATCCGATATTTCAATTTAAGTCCATCAGCATATTCGTAATCGATTTCGAAAGCATTGATGGTATTCCAGATTCCATGATCAAAGGTACCACTACCTTCAATGGTGACCGGGAGCTCATATTCTTTTTTGATGCCCCAGAGTGCGATATCATTTAGGTGAGCACCCCAGTTGGTAATCATACCATTGCAATAATCATTGATCCGAAGCCAGCCCGGACGAGAATTAATGGTGCCCGGCTCATGAACCCGTTGCAAGGTGTAGGGGGCTGGAAAGGCAGGTCCCAACCACATGTCGTAGTTCAACTCTTTTGGTACCGGCATGGTTTTCTGAGGCCCCAAAGCGCTGCCATTCAATTCGCCCGGGACTCCCACCTCGACAAATGTAATCTCGCCAATCAAACCATTGTGAACCAATTCGATACCCCGATTTAATGTTCTGATCGACCGGAATTCACTATCCAATCGGTTGGCTACTCCAGTCTGCTTAACAGCCTCGACCGTTGCCAGTGCATGTGCTGGAGCTACACTGAATGCCTTTTCCATACAAACATGTTTGCCTGCCAATGCTGCAGCAATGGTGGCCGGGGCATGCCAATGGTCGGTGGTAGAAACCATCACCGCATCAATATCCTTGTTTGCGATTAGGTCGCAGTGGTCATCATATTCTTTGACGCCCTTATATTCCTTGCCATTTTTAGAATAATGGTCATTCACAATGCGGGTAGCATCATTCATTCTCCATCGATCTACATCGTTGGTGGCGATCACACGGCAGTTGGGAAGCTTTAAAAAGCCCTGGTTCAGGTTTACATTGACTGCCTGTCGCCCGGTTCCAATCATACCGACATTGATTTGATTGCTGGGGGCATTTTTGCCCAAAACTGTTGCGGGAACAATGCTAGGAGCAATCAAGGTTCCAGCGCTAATAGCTGATGTTTTCTTGATGAAATCTCTTCGGGTATGCATGTTTTTGTTTTCGTGCTGACATTAGTGATTAAAATTAGAATAAAACTAATAGTCAGCGGCATCTTGTTGCCAGAGAAACAATCTTTATCTTAGAACAAACTAAAACTCCTTTGATTGTGAAAAGCTACCTATACGTGATTGTAAGTATTTTGATTTTACAAGCCTGCACGAAAGAGCAACCTGAGTATTATGGATCAATACAAGGATGCATAATAAATGGACTTACTCAACAACCCGAGCCTGAAATCCTGGTGTATTTACTTGATCGTAATGGTACAGTTGATACGATAAACTATGACAATTCCGGGCTTAAACTAGATTCTATTGAAACTGATCTGGCGGGTTGCTATGTTTTTGATAGCCTGAGTAAAGGCAGTTATTCGGTGGTTCCTTTTTCAAAAACTTACAGCTTTCAACACATTGATTCAACCGATAGTTACGATTTTGAGATCACCGAGGATCAAAGCTATCAAATAGACTTTCAGGCTAATCCGAATTTCATGTCGTCTTTCTTTAACCTGAAAATCAGCTCGATAAATGTCCCGGAAAAGACCCATTATATAGTTGTTCTGAACTACCGCAGATCCTGGATATTTTGGATTCCACAATTATTGATCTATGGTCAAGACAATGTCTATCCAGATGGGCAAGGACACTGGATCTATTCAACGAATCCACAATATGGCTTTTCAGCAGCAGGTTTCTATACCTTAGACAATTACTTCCAGGTGTACGTGGGTCCATTTGATGTAAACGGAAAGCGTCTGGATAACCAAATTGTTGAAGTTTTCACGCCTATTCATGCTACACCACCTGAGATAGAATATCAAATTGATTGGGATCTGGGAACTATCACCAGAATAAAATAGTATTACATCATTCGTTTAAGTGCTCCTTCGTAAATTCCATCTCCAAACCACTTTCTCACGAAAATTGCTGGTTTGGCACCCATACCGACAACATATCGTCTCTTCGGTTTGCGAGAAGTCACTGCTTTCAGGATGGCTTTAGAGATGACTGCTGGGTCTGACAATCTGTTGGATTCATACATGGCCGCTGTTGCATCGGCTGTTTTATTTGCTGCATCAGCGTAGTTGCCATTACCAGAGGTCTTCTTCAGGTTATCTGCAGCGATACCACCCCATTCTGTTTTAATGCCACCTGGATTAATGACCACAACATCAATTCCGAATTCTTTGGTTTCAAGACGTAAGCAATCTGACAATCCTTCCAATGCATGCTTGGTGGCGTGGTACCAGCCCCCAAATGGGGTGTATACTTTTCCACCCATGGAGGAAATGTTCACGATCCGTCCAAATTGTTGCTCCCGCATCAAAGGGATGACCAATTGGGTCAAACGGGCCAGCCCAAAAATATTCACATCGAATTGCCGGCGAGCTTCTTCCATAGGAACATCCTCAATCGCACCATAAGAACCATATCCAGCATTATTGACCAAAAAATCCAGACGACCTTCCTGATGTTGTATGCTTGTCACACAGTTGACCATCGATTCCTCATTGGTCACATCCAGGGCAATGGTTTTAATGCCATGCGATTCAAGATCTTCCATTTTATCTATTCGACGGGCAGCGCCATATACCTGATGTCCGTTTTTCTGCAACAGTATTGCAGCGTCTTTTCCGATCCCGGATGAAGCTCCGGTGACCAGTGCTACTTTTTTCATTTTATAATTCTTTAATTTGTATTTCGATATTTGTAAGTAAGTGATCACTAACAAAAGAGATCAAATTTTTTTATACCTTGTATTTATTCTTGAGCAATTCAAGCATACCTTCCGGATCAAATCCTTCTTGCAAGAACAACCTGGTTGCCATCCCATCAAGCGTAATTAGCAGGAACTCAGCCTCCAGTTCAGAATGTTCATAACCCAGCTTCTTGAAGGCATTCGCCAAGGCCAATTGAACGGCTTCCATCTTGTGTTCGCCGTATACCTCAATTTCCCATTTGATCTTGTACTGTAGTTTCCAGAAATCATAGTCTTCCTGGCTGGCCACCATCAATTCCTTAATGTTAAGTACTTTATGGATAAGTGCTTTCGGATCAGATTCCATCACGACGTCGGCAAACAGGTATTTAACTTTTTTCTCACCTTCCAACAAAATGGCTTCCAATAAACCGTTTTTATTTTTAAAATGACGAAATATCAATCCTTCTGACACACCTGCATGCTTGGCCACCTTGCTCGTTGAAGTAGCAGCAAAACCCTCTCGCGCAAATAACTCCAGGGCTGCCTTTAATATTTTCTCCTGTTTGTCTGTCATCAAAATAGTGAGTAATCACTCGCAAATATACGAAAAATTCAAAAGCACAAAAGAGATTGCCTAATTTTTCAGTTTTCAGTTTTCAGTCTTTTTTCTTAAGTCTAATTTAGGTCTTAGGTCCTAGGTCTTGGGTCATATATTTTACCGCCCCCAATAATCAGCAATAATTTTCTGGATTTTCGGATAAGCAATATCAGTCTCCCCCAGTTCCTCACGTAATTCTTTCAGTTGTTTTTTTAGTTCCTTCCGGATGTCAGCATAGGCCGGATCGTCATACACATTGTTCATTTCCTGCGGATCCTTTTTCAAATCATACAACTCCCAGGCTTTGGGAGTGTCTTTCCAATACCGGTTTCCTTCATGCTTCAGAATGACCTTGTTATACAAGCCTTTATATCCGGTATAATCTGATCCATAGAAAAAGATCAACTTATAATCCTTAGTACGAATTCCGAAGTGCCCAGGATTATTATGGGCATGCGACATGTGCATCCAGTAGCGATAATAGCTTGCCTTGGGCCAGTCGGCTGGTTCAGGTTTACCAGCTAGGGCATCTACAAAACTGTGTCCCTGCATATAATCCGGAGTTTCCACTCCGGCTATGGCCAGCAGGGTAGGGGCAAAGTCAGTGTTATTAATAATCCAGTCATTGGTAGTCCCAGCTTCAATTTTCTCTGGATAATGCACAATAAAGGGCATTCGCATGGCCTCGTCGTACATCCACCTTTTGTCAATGAAATCGTGCTCTCCTAAAAAGAAGCCCTGATCACCGGTATAGACGATGATGGTGTTTTCAATCAGGTCTTGCTCTGTCAAATAATCAATCACCCGCTGCACATTGTCATCAACGCCTTTCACACAACGTAGAAACTTTCTCAAATAGCGCTGATAGGCTTCATGGGTGTATGCACTATCTGACAGGTTTGGATCTACTTCCATATGATGTCCCATGTTTCTGATAACCATTCTTTTAGAAACGGATGAACCGATGGTGTCAATCAAAGAGTCATCAATTCCCCTGGTCGCAATCGATCCAAACCCGGGAGCGGGCTGGTTGTACATATTGTCTGGTTCTGGAATGTCAACATCCGATAGGTAATCCTCATAACGGGGTGCATAATCAAACATGTCATGGGGTGCTTTGTAATGGAGCATCATGAAGAAGGGCTTTTGGGTTTTGCGACCTTCTTTGAACCAATCCAACGCTACATCAGTAATCACATCGGTAGAATGGCCCTGAAATTCACGGATCGGGAGTGTATCCCAGGTCTGACCCTGAATCCGGATATATTTGAGCTCACCCCTTCCATCATTGGTATACATCTGGGGATCAAAATACCTACCCTGTCCAGGCAATACGCAGTAGTAATCAAAAGTATTGGGTACCATGGTCAAATGCCATTTTCCAACAACAGCGGTTTCATAACCTGCCTTTTTCATTTCAATAGGCAGGTATTGCTTCGAAGGATCCAGGTGGTCATCTATATCCCTCACCCCATTGGTTTGACCATACTGCCCGGTAATGATGTTGGCTCGACTGGGTGTGCACAAGGCGCTGGTACAAAATACATTTTGAAACAACATCCCATTCTCGGCCAGTCGGTCAATATTGGGTGTGGGGTTCAAACTGGCCAGTCGGCTGCCATAACATCCGAAACCTTGACTGGTATGATCATCGGCCATGATAAATAGGATGTTGGGCTGCTTAGATTGGCAAGCATTGAGCAGGAAAACTGCTACGAGAATATAAACGAATCGCATGTAGCCAAGGTTTAGGGATTGTTCTCAGCAAGATAGAGAAAATCAGAGAATCTGATACCTGGACTTTAGTATTATCGGGCAATGAGAACCGACGTTTTTGAACTTGTTCTTCTGAATGTTGATCGCAACACGTACAAACCGGCTGCAAACTGATCAGTTGGAATGCTGACTTTTGAGCCAGTCATTCCAGTTAGATGGTAGATTACTTTCCCGGTGATATCCAGCAGGTGAAGCTGCCCTTCTTGTCCAAATTCTTCAGAATCCCATTCAATCCAGAGATGGTCATTCGCCGGATTGGGATAAACCTGTAAATCCGGTGACAATAATTGATGAAAAGCAATACCCGTTGAATTGGAGTCGCCCTCTGTGTATTTTTGAAAAGTACGAACCGGGACATCCGTATAGATTTCCTCCAACCCCGAAGGCCAACTTATTATCAATGAATCGACAACGGTCGCATCCAATAAGCCAAAATGAGCCCGTAAACTGTTATGTCCCATGAATGTGTTTTGGGCTGAGATTTCCCGAATCTGCCAGACTTCACGGCCTTTTATGCTTGCTTTTGCTCTGATTTTTGCCCCAAGCGCGGCGGTATTCGATTCAACTCCGGTTAGGGCAACGTTTAGCCAAGCATTATGATCAGGCAGGTCATTTCTGAATAGCCCTTTTTCCATACCAACCGTGAAAAAGTCCAGGTCACCATCGTTGTCATAATCACCCAGAGAAATACCTGCGGAGTTGCCACCAATGTTATCGAGAATGATATTGCCCTTGAAATCGAAGGTGTTGTTCCCATTGTTGCGGTACAAGCCAGCATGCTGACCGGTGCCTCCGGCGGTAATGATCACATCGATGTAGGAGTCGTTGTCAAAATCCCCCCAGGCATTGGCCAGGCATACTCCACCGGTGGTGAAAGGTGCTTCCAAGGCCGTGTAGCTTCCATTTTCGTTCAGGTACAAGCGATTGCTTGCACCGCCCCAATTCGTTAAGGCCATGTCGAGGTCACCATCGTTGTCTATGTCGATGAAGTTGTAATTCTGACCATCCTGGGTTTGTTTCGTCCAGGGGTGGGCGGTTTGTTTTACCCAGTTGGCTTCACCCGTTTGGGCCAATTGATTATCGTAATGGAAGTCCATACCAGATTGTCCCCCAGGACCTGAAGCGATAAACAAATCCTGGTCGCCATCAAGGTCATAGTCAGTGAAATATGAAACGGTATAGGGGTGGAGGTCATTTAGGAATTCGACCGTATCCTGAACCGGTTTCAGACCAACCGCACTGCCTTCGTACAAGCGAACAGGAAAATGTCCGGCATGAAAGCCATCAGCAAATGTTAAGGTAAGATCCAAACGGCTGTCGTTATTGAAATCGCAAAACTGGGCACTCCAACATACGGTATTGATGTCATTTAATAAGGTGGGTAGCAATGACAGACCACCAAGTCCATCATTCTGGTAGACCCGGGTTTTGTTGGTATTCGAATAGAGCACATCCAGGGTTCCATCCTGGTTGAAATCTCCCCATGAGCAACTGGTCGTTGAGGCTACACCAGTTTGATTACCGAGACCGGTGTATTTTCTAAAGGCCCCATTGCCTTGATTGACGAAAAGCTTGCCCGAATAGAATAAATCCAGCAGATCATCCGCATTAACATCCACCCAGGCACAGCCTGTATAGGCGAAGCTATAAGACTCACTATT
>CAYUGX010000245.1:0-7800 GCA_964444375.1 uncultured Porphyromonadaceae bacterium
TGAGTCACGGTTATGCTGTGGCAGACAGAAAAGCCAGAAATGCAGGGCAAGAACATGCAAATTACTTGGAATATGTATTTCAAGACTCAACCTCCCATCCTTTTGCATTACCTTCTCCAGACAAGAGAGACAATTATTTTAACTCCCTTATGAAGTATTCTAAAGCCTCGCATCAAAGGGTTATTGCTGCCATTGACATTATAAAAAAGGGTAACGATATCATCAAGAAACTTGAAGAGCTTCAAAGTAATTTCAAAGCGTTTTCCTTTTCAAGAGAATACGATCACTAAAAGATCTAGCCAATAAAACCAGGAATAAACTTAAAAAGTGATTCTGACGCCTAGGTGAACATTCGATCGGATGTCTCAAATTACCACTTGCGGTCCGTCTACAAACAATCGAACTGGTGTTTGTTTGATTTGGTTCTTATTAGATTTATGAATAACTCCTCATTACACACTACTCCCAGCTAAATCCTTATCAATATCATTATAAAAAAAGAGGATACAACTATTTTGAATGATTAGAATAACCATATCAAATGCCTAAGCCAATGTAAAAGCCCATTGCTGCGATTAAAAATCCACCACCAACTTTATTATTTGATTCGGGCGCAAAAGGATCATTTTGAAAATCAATGATATGATACCTAATTGACAAATCAAACTCACCAATGCGTTCAATGGTGCTGATACCTATCCCAATTACAGCGGAACTTCCCTCAAATTGAAACAATTTCTCTTGTTTTTCATAAAGTTGATCAAACCCAAGACCGCAAATGAGAAATGGTGCGACTAGTTGGCTACTTTTTTTCCATGATGGTATGACCGGATTTATCTTGGCTAAATAGCCAAGATATTTGTATCTCAATGGGGTGACAATCTCACTGTCAAAGATTGGATATACATAATTCCCAATCCATTGATATCCTGTTGTCTCTGTCCTGCCATAAAGGTCTGCGCGCGCAGTACCATAGATTACCTCTAGTTGTAAAATATTCCTAAAACCGGTCCGAATTGAGATGGAGGGTGGGAACCGATATAAATGCCTCACGGACCATAACCAATTCGGATCCATTTCCTCGAGTGAATTGCCGATTGTTTTTGAGTCGAATCCACCCATACCGATATTACCGCCTATATGTAAATAGACGTTTACAGGTTTTTGGTCTTTTTGATTTTCAGATTGTTTATCTTGGCAATACAAAGAACCTGGATATAATAAAATGCAAAGTAAAAACAGGCTAATTCTCATAGGTTTATAGCTTAGAAATTGACTTACAGGTTTTCAAAGCAAAGCTATTAGCAAGATTTAAGCTTTCAGACTAACAAATTAATATTCCACAGAATATCTAAAAGGCAATTCTGACTCCTAGCTTAACATTTGTCCGGATATCTCGATTTACCACTTGCGGTCCGCCAACCAGAAGTTGAACTGGTGGTTGCTTGATTTGGTTCTTGAATTTCGGGTTCTTGCGATCTCTAAAATCAAGAGCCACGTTTGAAGCTACAGGTTTTGGAGTTTCCTGTGATTTTGATTTAATCGCTTTACCTGCAACCAACAAAACAATTCCCGCCACGGCCAGACCAACCCCGGTAATCAACAACACGTCGGAGGTGTTCATCATTCCAGGTAAATTGTCAACGCTTCCACCCCAACCATAAACCTGACCATTCACATTGGTGCTGATAATTGCAAATAGAAAAATCATAGAGATCACAATCTTTTTTTTCATAATTGTTTTTGTTTAGGTTTTGAAATGAACAGTTTAATAACTGATTCACACACAATGTACGATAAAAAATTTAACTAACAATGATCTCAATATGTGAGTGTTAACCGTCTATTTTTTTGTATAAAGGTTTTCTTTTTTTTGTGTATGAAATGTATATTTTATGATAATCAATTTCACCCTTATCTGTAGTTACCTCTCTAGTTGCATATTTTCGTCCGTTAGGCTTTACCTAAGTGATTAGGTCGCATATATTTTAAGAATAGACAAGATTTGAAGATGTATCCAGAATAGTCTTGAATTTGTGTATATAAGGTCTTATTTCAAGGCAAAGTATTGGAAGAGAAATGACCTAATCACATGATTTACAACATTTGGCGACTTCGATCAAATACCTATCTTTGGTAAAGAACTAAGCCGAATCAACGCAGGAGTAGTATTTTGGAAATGGAGCATCGTTTTTAGCTCGTTCATGGCTTTGCCGTGGACGTGACTGAACGGGCGAAGCTATCAATTGTTGTAGAACTGCAATAGTGCTAAAAAAGGGATAAATACAGTGGAATAAATCATGCGTATCCAGATATTCAGCGATATACATCTGGAATTTGGACTAAGATCAATAAATCTGGATAATCCAGACATCGTGGTTTTAGCGGGTGATATTGATGTGGGTACAAATGCTATAGATTGGCTCATAAACCTAACCCAGGATATTCCGATATTGTACATCCTAGGCAATCATGAATACTACGGGAATTCGTACCCAAAACTATTATCAGAAGTTCTTGAATTAACAAAGAATACAAACATCGATGTTCTGGAGAATAAGAAATTTGAATTTGAAGGGATTACCTTTCATGGTGCAACCTTATGGACGGACTTCGCTTTGATTGGAGATCCTACCCTGGCAGGATTGGCATGTCAGCTAAAACTCAATGACTATTATGTTATTAGAAAAAGCCCTACATATTCAAAGCTGAGATTTCCAGATACAATCAAGGCCCACAACGAGTCACTCTCGTGGCTTAAGAGAAGTTTGTTGGACAGTAATACAGAAAGGAATATTGTGATAAGTCATCATGCCCCCAGTATTGCTTCAATCGAAGATCAATATAAGACAGATAAAGTTTCAGCAGGATTTGCTTCAAATCTGGATGATTTCATACAAGAGATGGATCCGGACTTATTGATTCATGGGCATGTTCATTCCTGTCATGACTATATCATCGACAAAACTCGAATCGTGTGCAATTCCATGGGCTATCCAGGGGAGAATGTAACTGGATTCGAGGCAAATAAGATAATCGCACTATGACAATCTATTGTATAATATTAATTTCAGATACCAGATATTCTCGTTAAATGAGTTACAATACACAACAGGTTTGCAGCAGGCACAATACAAACCTGCTGTGCATAGCCGGTCCGTTATACCCAATAAATAAAATCCCTGATTGGCATAACCTGCGGTGATTACATTCACATAAAGTTGTATCTTTGTTCAAAAAACATGTACCCAAGATACCTAAGAGACAGAATAAAGAGAAGAATAGGTTCAGGGAAAGCCGTCGTTCTTATTGGTCCAAGACAAGTTGGTAAAACTACCCTTCTTAAGTCTATTCTTGAGGATAAGGAATACTTGTTTTTTGATTGTGATGATCCCAAAACAAGAACCTTATTGACAGAGCCCAACACTCAGGAGATAAGGGCAATTTTGAAGAATCATAAGGTGGTTTTTATCGATGAAGCTCAACGAGTCAAGGGAATAGGTCTGACATTGAAGATAATCACGGATCAGTTTAAGGATGTGCAGTTGTTTGCCAGCGGCTCCTCGTCTTTTGATTTACGAAACGAACTGAGCGAACCGCTAACTGGCCGGAAATGGGAATACAACCTCTATCCGATATCCTGGGAAGAATATGAAGAACACCATGGTTACTTATTCTCTGAGCAGCAATTAGAAAACCGATTATTATATGGTTTTTATCCTGATGTTCTGAACAACCCAGGTGATGAGTTGAGTGTATTGCGGAATCTCGTCAGTAGTTACCTTTATAAAGATATTTTATCTTATTCCAACATTAAAAAGCCAGAAGAGCTTGACAAACTCGTCCAGGCATTGGCACTTCAGGTTGGAAGCGAGGTTAACTATTCAGAACTAGCTCAACTTGTAAATATTGACAAGAATACCGTTAGCAAATACATTGATGTATTGCAGAAGGGGTATATTGTTTTTAAGCTTGGAAGTTTTAGCAGAAATGTTCGAAACGAGATCAAGTTCAACAAGAAGGTCTATTTTTATGATAATGGAATAAGGAATATTGTTATTGGAAATTTTGATCCATTAGCATTAAGACTGGATAAGGGAGCACTGTGGGAAAATTTCTTAATATCAGAGCGTATTAAGCAAATTGAGTATAAGCAGAGTTTAGCCCGGATGTATTTCTGGCGTACGAAGCAGCAACAAGAGGTTGATTTTGTGGAAGATGAGGGCGGTAGGATATATGGCTATGAGTTTAAATGGTCCAATAGAAAAAGGACAAAACTTCCTAAAACGTTTGTGGAAGCCTATGGTGCAGCTAGTAAGGTCATCACTCGAGACAACTTTAGGGAATTCGTGGTGATGCAATAATACAAGTGCGTAACACTGTGTGTTAGTTATGTCCTTTCGGCCTCAATTCAAACCGCGATCAGTGATGCGTTACTCGAAAAAAACATTCTATTAATGAGGGTGCTTGGCTTACTGGCTTTTACACCAGTCCTGAGTGGATTGTAAATCAGGGATTCATTAACGCCACTTCTCTACTAAACCCAGCAGAATTCTCAGCTTTACATCGCAGTATCGAAAATTTGACAAGTACTTGCATAAAATTTACATGTACTCTGAACCAATGGTTAACGATCCTCACTGATTAATAAATTCACAACTGCAAGTATGAACTAACTATCACGGGCATCTTTTTACTAGGTTAGTTGCATATATCTCGATAATAAGGAGCGAAACTGCAATCACTCTATAAGAAAAATATATGCAATGCATATATACAATTGTTATGCCGCATGCACGAAATTCAGTAAAATATAAATGAATTGAAGACGAAAAGTAAATATGAATTATAATCGACCTAAGTGTTTGTTTTTTTTGTTGTTAGGGATAGTGATCTTGAGTTCCTGCGCTCCAAATCCAAAAAACATTTTGGAAGGTAGTTATACAAAGTGCCAGTCAGTTCAGAATGGCTACTACGAAATGGAACATTATTGGAAACAAATGTCCACCAATGACACAATCAAAATTGCACAAAGTTGTTACTTTAAAAAGACTGATAGTGGTACTATCGTCCCCTTTGTATTCAATGCAAAAACTACTGTAAATAGAGAGGAGTTATTTCCAATAAATTCCCTATATAACGGCGAGCAGGTGGTCTTATATCCCACTGATGGCAGTAAACCTGGTAGCATATATATTCAACAGGATATACAGTGGAATGTACTTGTTAAAAACGCCATTTTTAATTCATATCTGCCAATTGCATACAGTGATAGCAGACCTATTACTAGTGATATACTATCGGACTCTGATGAGGTTTCTATCAGATTTATAAAAGAAGTGGAAGTAAATGGTTTTGAGTGCTATCACATTCAAGCCAGAGTTCCACCTGCTTATGATCACTCACTTTTAGTAAATTACGACAAAGTCGTTAAAACAGAATTCAATTATTGGATAAATAAGCATGATTCAATTCCTATTCAAATAACTATTGAAAGAGATCTAAAAGTTGGTAGTGAACAATTGGTCGAATTTGAGAAGTATGTGCTGAATAAATATGAATTGGATAAGAATATTGACAATGCACTTTTCACTATGCAATCAATTCCAAAAGACATTGACCTACAATACATTGAGCCAACATTAACAGAGGCATCGTTAGAGGCAGGAGATATTGCCCCGGATTGGAATCTTGGCTCCTCAAATGGCGAGATGATAACTTTGAGTGATTATAGAGGTAAATTAGTTCTTATTGATTTCTTTTTTGCAGGTTGTCCTCCATGTATTGAAGTTTTGCCAAGCTTGGATAGTCTATATCAAAAATATAGAGACCGAGGGTTGCAGATGATAGGAATTAGCTATGTTGACACAAGAAAAACACTGGAATATTTTAAGGAGCGACATGGAATTAATTATCCTTTGCTCAAAGGAGGCATAGATGTTAAGATCGCCTATAATGTATCTCATTTTCCAGCATTTTTCTTAATTGATAAAAACGGGGAAATTCTATTCCATCAAAGGTTCAATCATCAGACAATTGAAAAACTGGAGAATATTATTAATCAACATGTTAATTAAAAAGCACGCGGCATAACACAATGCAAACCCAACAGCAAGATCACGAAGTTGCAATCACCGCCTCACGCCCGATCGACTATCCTAGCGGATACTCGATCACACGCACTGCTTGCAGCAGTGTTTGCACCAACCGTTATGCACAAGGCAAAATTGATATGAATGTATAATAGCAATCCTAACATAAAAACACCAAACGGAAACACAATTATTTGGCGTTATATGAGCATTGAGAAATTCTTATATCTAATAACATCAAGGAGATTATTTTTTACAAGACTTTCCAAAATGACCGACAAATATGAAGGATCATTACCCGAAGAGTATTTTAGAAAACGGTTAGAGGAAATATCCAAAGAACAAGAAGGTGATCCATTTGATATTATACAAAAGGAAAGGAGAGAAATAGAAAAATTTAGGAATTACACTTTTATCAACTGTTGGACAGTAAATCGGCATGAGTCATATGCATTATGGAAAATATACCTTAAGGGATCTACGAGTGGAATAGCGATCAAATCAACAGTGGGAAAGCTCAAGAAATCACTTAACTCTTTCTCAGACAATTCTGATTACTATATTGGTCAGGTTAATTATTCAAATGAATTAATGAGATATCCACCAAATCAATATCAACTTTCGGTAACCAAGAAACCCTATTACAAATTTGAAGACGAACTTAGAGTGTTTATGAATTATGATGAAGATGTGGAAAAAAGAAATCCAATCTTTTCAAATTTAACAGGCTGGGAAATGGATATTGACATTCATGAATTGATTGATAAAATGCATTCACCGGGTTAAACAACCCCCTCTCACCGTTTTTAAGTGACCCCACCTTCACCGGGCTTAACTGACCCCACCCAAAAACAGTTCAAAGGACATTCTTTCTTCCAGTTTTCTACCTATAAAGTTAGTTATTCCAGATTTCTCATAAAACAGTACCAGTTTCAGATACCTTTTTTCTCTTTCTCAGGGATTCTCCCTGCAGCTCAAAACGATAGGCATTATGGACGATTCGATCCATTATTGCATCAGCTACAGTCTCTTCTCCAATGACCTCATACCAGAGTGTTACAGGCAGTTGAGAGACAATAATGATTGACTTTTTACCATGCCGGTCTTCTATTATTTCCATCAGTACATTCCGGCCAAAAGAATCGATCTCCTGAAGCCCAAAGTCATCTATGATCAACAGGTCTGTCCGTTCTATCCGGCCCAGTTCTTTTAAATAAGTCCCATCTGCTTTTGAGAGCTTCAGCCGGGTAAAAAGCCTTTTGGTGTTGCTGTACAGCACCTTGTACCCCTGGATGCATGCCTGATTGCCAAAGGCTGAAGCAACATAACTTTTCCCTATGCCGGTACTGCCGGTAATCAGTATGTTTTCTGCCTTATCTATGAAAGAGCAGGTCGCCAGCCTGGTCAGTAGCGTACGGTTAATGTTTCTTTCTACATCCTGATAGAGTTCTTCCATACTGGCTTTATACCTGAATCGGGCGTTACGGATATTCCTTTCGATTCGCCGGTTGGTCCGGTCATCGTATTCTGCATCAACCAGAACAGAAAGCATCTCATCACAGCTGAGGTTCTCCCGCTGTGTATTAGCCAGGCTGGTTTCCAGCACATTGGCCATTCCAAGCAGTTTCATCTGCCTGAGTTTCTTTAATGTGTCTTCATTCATAATGAGTGTATTAAGGATTAATTAGATCTGATCAGTTGTAGTAGT
>CAYUGX010000246.1:0-7796 GCA_964444375.1 uncultured Porphyromonadaceae bacterium
CATAAACCCGGTCCCATACCAGTTGAGCAAGTACTCCCATTGCTCTTGAAACGGCAAATAGAACGGTATAGAATTCATGTTGCTTGATACCGTAGTGAATCAGCAGGGCGCCTGAATGCGCGTCAACATTAGGCCATGGGTTCTGGATTTTTCCAATTGATCCCAGAATTGGTGGTACCACATTGTATATGCGGCTAACTACCTTAAATAGTTGGTCATCTGGGAAATACTTCTGGGCAAATTCACGTTGGGCCATGTAGCGTGGATCGGTTTTTCTCAACACAGCATGTCCGTAGCCCGGAACAACTCGTCCAGAATCAAGTGTTTTGCGCACATAGTCAGCAATCATTTCTTCAGATGGATCATCGGTGCCGAGTGATTCGTTCATCTCATATATCCATTTGATCACTTCCTGGTTTGCCAAACCGTGTAGTGGACCTGCCAATCCAAGCATACCAGCTGCATAGGATTGATAGGGTGTACTTAATGCAGAACCCACCAGGTGGGTAGTATGAGCCGATACATTACCGCCTTCATGATCGGCATGGATTACCATATACAATCTGAACAGGCGCTTTACTTCGTCATCATCATAACCCATCATGTGGGCCAAATTACCTGCCCAGTCCAAAGTGGTATCCGGTTCAATATGATCACCTTTAAAATACATTCTCCGGTATACATAAGCTGCAATTCGAGGCAATCGAGCAAGTAAATCCATAACACCTTCATAGGTAGGATCCCAGAACTCCTTTTTATTCATTCCGGATTCGTATGCCTGCTTAAATTTTGAACTCTTTGACATGGCAATGATCCCTGAAATGTATTGTGTCATTGGATGGGCATCAATGGGCAAAGCATCAATCACATCAAAAACATGTTTTGGAATGTGTGCCCGTTTTTGCCACTCACCCTGTATGTATTTGACATCTTCTTTGGTGGGTAACTCATCCATTAGCATCAGGTAGAATAGTCCCTCAGGGAGAGGTTCACCACCTGCCTGAGCTTTGGGTAGTAGTTCTTGCAGTTCAGGAATCGAATACCCTCTGAAGCGGATTCCTTCCTGTGGGTCTAGTTTTGAGGTACATGTCAGTAAACTAACTATACCTTTCATGCCTGTCAATACGTGGCCAATTGTGACTTCACTGACCTTTACATTGGCATATTCTTTCTTCAGTTTTTTGATAACATCTGCTTTTGGCAGCGCCTTTTCGATAAATTTTTGTTTGATAGGTTCCATGCTTATACGCTATTATTTTTGTTAGGTCAATTTTGATATCAGGTTCTCTTCAAGTGAGTCAAAAAACTCTTCAGTACTTAAAAAATGGTCCTGTGTCATTGCTGAACCGTGGATGACCAGAGCTAAATCTTTGGTCATTTTGCCTGATTCCACTGTTTCTATGCAAGTATCTTCTAATTTCTTTGCGAACTGAATCAGTTCGTCATTATGATCTAATTTTCCCCTGAATGCCAATCCGCGGGTCCAGGCAAAAATGGAAGCGATTGGATTAGTTGAAGTAGCTTTACCTTTCTGGTGCTGTCTGAAATGGCGGGTGACCGTCCCATGAGCAGCCTCCGCTTCCATAGTCTTACCATCAGGTGTGACCAGAACCGAAGTCATAAGGCCGAGTGAACCAAAGCCCTGGGCCACTGTATCCGATTGAACATCACCATCATAGTTTTTGCAAGCCCAGACATATCCACCTTCCCATTTTAGTGCCGCTGCCACCATGTCATCAATTAAACGATGTTCATAATGAATACCACTGGCTTCAAATTTTTCACGATAATGCGTTTCATAAATCTCCTGAAACAGATCTTTGAATCGCCCATCATATTTCTTAAGAATGGTATTTTTTGTGGATAAATAGAGTGGCCATTTCTTGTTTATGGCCATATTGAAACAGCTATGCGCAAATCCCCGAATTGATTCATCGGTGTTGTACATGGCCAGAGCCACACCATCTCCGTCAAAATCATACACCTCGTGGCTTTGACGTTCTCCATCTTCAGCCTCAAAGGTGATGGTCAATTTCCCTTTCCCTTTGACGAGAAAATCAGTGGCTCGATACTGGTCTCCGAAAGCGTGACGACCAATGCAGATGGGGTGTTCCCAGCCGGGTACCAGACGTGGTACATTACTAATCATAATGGGTTCACGAAATACGGTACCACCCAGGATATTTCGAATCGTTCCATTTGGAGATTTCCACATGTGTTTGAGTGAGAATTCCTCTACTCGGGCTTCATCCGGTGTGATAGTTGCACATTTGATACCGACACCATGCTTCTGTATGGCATGGGCAGCATCAATAGTAACCTGATCATCAGTTTGATCACGGTATTCAATTCCAAGATCGTAGTAATCAATATAGAGATCCACGAACGGTAAGATTAACCGGTCTTTAATCATTTTCCAGATAATCCGGGTCATTTCATCCCCGTCCATTTCAACGACGGGGTTATTTACAAGAATTTTATTCATTATTTGTTACACTATTGGCTAGTTTGTTAAAGATACCAAATTATTTACATAGGTGTATGTTTTTATTTAGTTTCCTCCCGGATAAGATTAAGGGCTGATCCGGCTTTAAACCAGGCAATCTGGTTTTCGTTGTATGAATGATTCACCTGGATGGTATCTGTTGTGCCATCATCGTGGGCTATTTTTATCTCTAATGATTCGCCCGGAACGAAGTTTTCAAGGCCTTGAACATCCAAAATATCATTTTCGGTAATCAGCCTGTAGTCGTCTTTATTGTCGAAGGTCAGGGCAAGCATCCCCTGTTTCTTTAAATTTGTTTCGTGAATTCTGGCAAATGATTTCACCAACACAACGCGCACCCCTAAATGTCTGGGTTCCATTGCAGCATGTTCACGTGAAGATCCTTCTCCATAGTTTTCGTCGCCGATTACAATAGATCCGATTCCTGCTGCTTTGTAGGCCCGGGCGGTATCCGGCAGGGCCTCATAATCGCCAGACAACTGGTTCTTTACCAGGTTGGTCTGCTCATTAAAACTATTCACAGCACCAATAAGCAAATTATTAGAAATATTATCGAGGTGACCTCTGAAACGAAGCCACGGACCAGCCATGGATATGTGATCCGTTGTGCATTTTCCTTTTGCTTTGATCAAAACCCGTAAGCCGGTGATGTTTTTCTGATTCCAGGCTTGAAATGGCGCAAGCAATTGAAGTCTTTGAGATTTTGGATCTACATTTATATCAATACCTGATCCGTCAAGCGCAGGTGCTTGATACCCGTTGTCTTCATAGGCAAATCCCCTGGCTGGGAGTTCAGCTCCCGACGGCGGATCTAGCTTTACCTCTTTGCCCTCCTTATTGATGAGGGTATCGGTCAATGGATTAAAGGTCAAACGTCCGGCAATGGCCATAGCTGTCACGATCTCGGGTGAAGCAACGAAAGCATAGGTATTGGGATTGCCATCATTTCGTTTGGCGAAGTTTCTATTGAATGAAGTGATGATGCTATTTTTCTCCTTCTTATCGGCTCCATGTCGAGCCCATTGGCCAATACAAGGTCCACAGGCGTTGGCCAGGACTACCCCTCCAATTTTATTAAAACTATCCAGGTATCCATCTCGGTCGACTGTATACCTCACCTGTTCTGATCCAGGTGTTATAGTAAATTCGGTATTGACTGTCAATTGTTTATTGGCAGCCTGTTCAGCAAGGGAAGCGGCTCTTGAAATGTCTTCGTAAGATGAATTGGTGCAAGATCCAATCAATCCGACCTCCAGTTTCTCAGGGAAGTCATTTTCTTTAACGGCTTTTGCAAAAGTCGATATCGGCCAGGCCCGATCAGGGGTAAACGGACCGTTGATATGCGGCTCAAGTGTCGACAGGTCTATTTCAATGACTTGGTCAAAATAGTTTTCAGGTTGGGCATACACTTCCTTGTCACCCGTCAAGCAATCTTGATATTTATTTGCCTGGGTAGCAATTGGAGCACGATCTGTGAGTTCAAGGTACTTTGCCATTTTCTCATCATAACCGAACAATGAAGTGGTGGCACCTATTTCGGCACCCATGTTGCAAATGGTTCCTTTACCAGTAGCCGAAATAGAATTGGCACCATCTCCAAAGTATTCGACGATGAAACCCGTTCCTCCTTTAACAGTCAATATTCCGGCTACTTTAAGTATGACATCTTTGGCTGAGGCCCAGTTATTTAGTTTCCCGGTGAGCTTGACTCCAATCAATTTCGGGAATTTGAGTTCCCAAGGCATTCCAGCCATAACATCAACCGCATCTGCTCCACCAACACCAATGGCAATCATTCCGAGTCCTCCTGCATTGACTGTGTGTGAATCTGTTCCAATCATCATCCCCCCTGGGAAAGCGTAATTTTCTATAATTACCTGATGGATAATTCCTGCACCTGGTTTCCAGAATCCGATACCATATTTATTAGACACATCGGCCAGGAAGTCGTAGACTTCTTCATTGGATTCCATAGCGGTTTTTAAATCTTCAAGTGCCCCAATTTTAGCCTGGATCAGGTGGTCACAGTGCACGGTACTGGGCACTGCCACTTTTTTCTTTCCGGCTTGCATGAACTGAAGAAGGGCCATTTGTGCTGTTGCATCCTGCATGGCAACCCGATCAGGTGCAAAATCTACATAGCTACTGCCTCGGGTAAAATCACGATCGGGCAGGGTGTCAAAAAGGTGGCTATACAGAATCTTTTCAGTGAGGGTTAATGGTCTACCTGTTAATTCTTTAGCCTTTTTAATTTTTTCAGTCATGCCTTCGTAGACAGCCTGAATCATGTCTAAATCAAATATCATTTTTGTTTGCTTTTGTTTTGTATGCTGAGTTATGAAAATAATACAAGCCTAATTCAGAAAGGTTGTTCGGTATTGAGTTTTCACCACCTGTTTCTGAATTGTGCTGTATCTGACAAAAATCATAAACTATTTAGAATCACACAAGCCTTTTTTTATCTATCTTTGTGATGAAGATGAAAACCACGTAATTAGCTGATTTACATGACCTTAATTGATCGCATAAAAGCAGAAGCCAAGAAGCATCAGAAGCGTATAGTTTTGCCTGAAAGTACTGAAGAGAGAACATTAAAAGCTGCTGATGAATTACTCGCTGATAAAATTGCTCGTATTGTATTGATAGGAGATGCCAAGGAGATTTTATCAGAAGCAAGTAAGCTGGGGCTGCAACACGTTGATCAAGCGGACATTATCAATCCTGTTTCAAGTTCCAAACTCGAGGATTATGCAGACCTGATGGTTGAATTGCGCAAATCCAAAGGCTTGACAAAAAAAGAAGCCTTGGCGCTTTTACTGGATCCGCTGTATTTTGCGACAGTCATGATAAAGGCCGGAGATGCTGATGGCGAGGTTGCTGGAGCTGATAATGCGACCGGAGATGTGCTGCGTCCAGCTTTTCAATATGTCAAAACGATGCCAGGTATTTCGGTTGTTTCAGGTGCATTTATCATGATTTTACCAAATGACAATTTTGGTGATCATGGCATGCTAATCTTTGCTGATTGTGCTGTTCATCCCAACCCTACTGAAAGCGAATTAGCAGAGATTGCCGTGATGACAGCACGAACAACCAAGGCAATTGCAGGACTAGAGCCCCGGGTAGCACTTTTGAGCTTTTCAACCAGAGGCAGCGCAAAACATGAAATGGTTGATAAGGTAAGAAATGCTACATTACTTGCCCAGAATAAGGCACCCGAGTTCAGTTTTGAAGGTGAGATTCAGGCGGATGCAGCCATAGTTGAGTCAATTGGGCAGAAAAAAGCACCGGGTTCTTTAATAGCAGGAAGAGCTAATGTACTCGTTTTTCCAACTATGGAAACAGGAAATATTGCCTACAAGCTGGTACAAAGACTTGCTGGAGCAGAAGCTGTAGGACCGGTATTGCAAGGGATGGCAGCTCCAATAAACGACCTCTCCAGAGGATGTTCAGTAAGTGATATTGTTAACCTGGTTGCAATTACAGCAAACCAGGCAGCAGGATTATAATAAATCAAAACACATGTCAGAATTAGTTGAAGCCATTGAACAATATGGCTTGAGTAAAAAGAATCGACCAAAATCACAGTTTGCCAAAGTAGGTATTGTGGGTTGTGGTACGGTGGGCCAGAATCTGGCGAGAAGTTTCTCGGCCAGCGGAATGGAAGTTATATTCATCGAAATTAGCGATGAAAAGGTCACTGATGCACTTGATGGTATAGCCAGCGATCTCAGTAATAAGATCGACCAGTGGGGTATGACCGAGGGGGAGAAACGAAGTATTCTCTCCAGAATTAAAGGAACCACCAGTTGTAAAAAGCTGAGAGGCTGTGATATTGTTATAGAAGCAATAAAATCAAAAACCAGGGAGCAACGGATTTCTCAACGAAAAGAAATATTTAAAAGCATAGAAAACCACGTTTCACCTGACACCATAATTGCAACTAACTCGACAACGGTTGTTATAACCGAGTTATCATCGGAACTTGAGCATAAAGAACGTTGCGTCAGTTTGCATTTTAGTACGTCAAATCCTGGAGCCAATATGGTTGAGGTCGTCAAGGGTTTGTATACCTCAGAACAGATCTACCAGGATGCGATGAAATTCATCCGCTTGGTCGGACTGAAAATGGTACCTGTAGAGGAATCACCGGGTTTGATTTCTGTTCGCGTGTTTGCTACTTTGATCAATGAAGCCTGTGATATCCTCATGGAAGGAGTAGGTGAGATGGAAGACATTGACATGGCATCAAGAACCAGCTTGGGTTTCCCATTGGGCCCTTTTGAAATAGCCGACAAAATCGGTTTGGATAAAGTGGTCAGGTGGTTAGATAATCTCTACAATGAATTTGGTGATATGAAATACAAAGCTTCACCACTGTTAAAGAAGAAAGTCCGCGCCTCACAGATTGGCCGTTCTGTTGGAAAAGGCTTCTATGAGTACAAAGACGGAAGAAAAGTTGTTGAAAAAAAGTATTAAAAACCAGGATAGATCATGAAGATACTTGTATTAAATTGTGGTAGTTCATCCATCAAATACCAGTTGTTTGAAATGACCAGCCGGTCAGTTGAAGCCAAGGGGGGAGTTGAGAAGATTGGCCTAAAAGGTTCATTTTTAAAGCACACCAAAGCCACAGGAGAAAAAGTTAGATTTGAAGGTGAAATTCTGGACCATCAATCGGGAATTGAATACGTATTAGGGGTATTAACCAGCGAAAAGCATGGATGCCTGAATAGCCTTGAAGAAATAGATGCAGTTGGGCACCGTGTTGTTCATGGCGGTGAATTTTTTGCCGATAGTATTTACCTCAGCGATGAGGTGTATGACGAACTGATGAAGATCGTCGACCTGGCTCCACTCCACAACCCGGCAAACATGAAGGGTATGGATGCTATGAGTACTTTGATACCAGGGATTGCCCAGGTAGTTGTCTTTGATACAGCATTCCATCAGACCATGCCAAAGCATGCTTACATGTATGGCATCCCGTATTCACTCTATAAGAAACATGGGATTCGCCGCTACGGTTTTCATGGTACGAGCCACCGTTTTGTCAGCAGGCGGGCAGGAGAGATTCTGGGAATGGGACGTGAAAACCTAAAAATGGTAACCTGTCACCTGGGAAATGGTGCCTCATTAGCCGCTATTGATCACGGAAAATCGGTAGACACAAGCATGGGTTTCACACCGATTGAAGGTTTGATCATGGGGACTCGCTCAGGAGATCTTGACTTGGGGGTTCTGACCTATGTGATGGACAAAGAGGAGCTGAACCATCAGACAGCTAATC
>CAYUGX010000247.1:0-7662 GCA_964444375.1 uncultured Porphyromonadaceae bacterium
ATGAGGGGTTAACCATCAGGAAATCACACGAAAATCCAGAGGTTAAGCAGATTTATGAGGAATTTCTTGGTGCTCCCAATAGCCATAAATCACATGACTTACTGCATACTAACTATACTAAACGAAACAAGTACTAGACCATTACCCATATAGAGCTAAGGAGCAGTCTGTGAAGGCTGCTCTTTTTTTTGATAAAAACTAACAAAAATCATTTGTCTATATCTTTCATTTAAACTACTTTTGTGTTATCAAAATAACACTGTTATGGGAATAACAAATACCACAACAATGAAAAAGGTTAATTCATTATCCGAGTTAGAAAAAATGCGCGACGAACTGCAAGCTCAGATTAAAATCCGCGAGTCAAGGGATCATGCTGAATCCTTGATTCAGGTTAGAGTGGCCATGGCCACTTGTGGAATTGCATCAGGTGCCCGAGAAGTAATGAACTTCTTTATTGATGCTTTAGAGAAGCGAAGGGTTGAAGCAATGGTAACTCAAACTGGGTGTATGGGCTACTGCTATGCTGAACCCACGATAGAAGTCACTCTGCCAGGAGAAGATCCAATTGTTTTTGGGGATGTTTCTATCAAAAAGGCCGATGAAATTATTGAAAGATACATACGCCGGCAAGAATTGGTAGATGGGATTATTCCGGTGACCTATCATACTATAGACAATAAAATTGAAGATAACTAATCATGGGAAAACACAAGATGCAGGTTTTGGTGTGTGGCGGAACCGGTTGTAAAGCAGCTGATAGCGAATTATTGGCCCATGCCTTTAAGCAGGCACTAGCTGAAAAGGACCTGGAAAATGACGTCCAGGTGGTACTCACTGCTTGTTTTGGATTCTGCGAAGAAGGCCCAATAGTTAAAGTTCAACCAGATAACACTTTTTACGTCGGGGTTATGCCTGAACAGGCCATGGAGATTGTTGAAGAGCACATCGTCAAAGGCCGACAGCTTAGTCATTTGCTTTACAATGATCCCAGTGCAAGTCAAGGTGGTCAGACAAATGGAATGGATTTTTACAAGAAACAGCTTCGGATCGCTTTGCGTAACTGTGGGTTCATAAATCCTGAGAGTATCCAAGAGGCCATAGCAAGAGAGGCCTATACGGCTTTGGGTAAAGTTATTGTGGAAATGACCCCGGAGGAGGCAATTGAGGAATTGAAGATGTCAGGTCTTCGTGGACGAGGTGGTGGTGGATTTCCGGCTGGTGTCAAGTGGGAGATTGCTGCCCGGAACCAGGCCGATCAAAAGTATGTGGTTTGTAATGCTGATGAAGGGGATCCGGGAGCATTTATGGATCGTTCAATTCTGGAAGGTGATCCACACACTGTGCTTGAAGCTATGGCCATCAACGGGTATTGCATTGGGGCTACCAAGGGACTGATCTATATCCGGGCTGAGTATCCCCTGGCTATTGAAAGATTGAAAATAGCAATCAAGCAAGCTCGTGAATACGGATTGCTGGGAGAAAACATCCTGGGTACCCATTTTAACTTTGATATAGAACTTCGATATGGTGCCGGGGCTTTCGTCTGCGGAGAAGAAACTGCTTTAATCCACTCCATGGAAGGTGAAAGAGGTGAACCAACATTTAAACCTCCTTTTCCAGCAGAATCAGGTTTCATGGGTAAACCGACCAATGTAAATAATGTCGAGACATATGCGAATGTGCCCGTCATTTTTTTGAAAGGAGCCAAGTGGTTTAGCAAGATAGGAACCGATAAGTCTAAAGGAACAAAGGTGTTTGCTTTGGCTGGTAAGATCAATAATGTGGGTCTGATTGAGGTGCCAATGGGAACAACGCTGCGTGAAGTTATTTTTGAAATCGGAGGTGGGATCAAAGATGGTAAAGCGTTTAAAGCTGTCCAAACTGGTGGACCATCAGGAGGATGCCTGACCGATCAGCACCTGGATATTCCCATTGATTACGATAACCTCATTGCTAGTGGATCTATGATGGGATCCGGCGGTATGATCGTAATGGATGAAGACGATTGCATGGTTTCTGTTGCCAAGTTTTATCTCGACTTTACTGTAGAAGAGTCATGTGGTAAATGTTCTCCTTGTCGTATAGGTAATAAGCGGCTGTATGAAATGCTGGGTAAAATTACCAAAGGACAAGCCACCGAAGATGATTTTGAACTCCTGAAGAATCTATGTGAAGTGATAAAAGATACTTCTTTGTGTGGATTGGGTCAAACCTCTCCTAATCCGGTATTGTCGACCATGGAAAACTTCAGCGATGAATACCTGGCCCACGTCCATGATGAAACCTGTCCGGCTGGACAATGCAAAGATTTGATGAAATATGTGATCGATTCTGAGAACTGCGTTGGTTGTACAGCTTGTAGTCGAGTGTGTCCGGTTGGAGCCGTCAGCGGAGAAAAGAAAGAAATCCATGAGATCAATACGTCTATTTGTATCAAATGTGGAGCCTGTGAGGAAAAATGTAAATTCAATGCAATCAGCGTTAAATAGTCAACAATGGAATTAGTAAAGCTAACGATAGACCAGAAAGAGGTTCAAGTTGAATCCGGCACAACCATTTTAAAGGCAGCTGAGTCAATAGGAATTAAGATCCCTACACTTTGCTATTTGGGTCTGCATGACCTGAATATTGAAAATAAACCCGGTGGTTGCCGAATATGTGTGGTTGAGGTTGAGGGAAGACGTAACCTGGCGCCAGCGTGTGCTACCGATTGCCATGAGGGTATGGTGGTTTACACACATTCAATCCGGGTGCTGAACGCACGGAAAACCGTAATGGAACTGATTCTTTCTGATCACCCTTTCGATTGCCTGGTATGCGCTAAAAGTGGTACTTGTGATCTGCAATCACTGGCACAAGACCTTGGGATACGTGAGATTCATTATAAGGGTGAGCAATCGCAGTACAAAGAAGACTTCTCACCATCGATAATCCGGGAAATGGATAAGTGTATCATGTGTCGTCGCTGTGAGACCATGTGTAACGATTTTCAAACTGTTGGAGCCTTGTCGGGCATTAATAGAGGCTTTGAAGCTGTGGTAGCGCCGGCATTTGAGCAGGATCTGATTAAATCACCCTGTACGTTCTGTGGACAGTGTGTCGCAGTTTGTCCGACAGGAGCCTTAACTGAAGTGGATCACACTAATCAGGTTATTAGAGCACTTGCCAATCCCAAGAAGAAGGTAATTGTTCAAACGGCGCCAGCGGTTCGTGCTGCTTTAGGTGAAGAATTTGGTCTCAAAGCCGGAACACTGGTAACAGGTAAAATGGTTGCGGCTCTCCGTCAACTTGGTTTTGATTATGTTTTTGATACCGATTTTGCTGCAGACCTGACCATTATGGAAGAAGGTACAGAACTTTTGGGACGCCTGGGCAAGCATTTGGCCGGTGATCAAAACGTTGCCCTTCCTATCCTCACATCCTGTTGTCCGGCATGGGTCAATTTTTTCGAGCATCACTTTCCTGAAATGCGTGATATACCTTCAACAGCACGCTCACCACAGCAAATGTTTGGTTCAATTGCTAAAACCTATTTTGCCGATAAGATTGAAGCCAGCCGGGATGAGGTAGTTGTTGTTTCGATCATGCCATGCCTGGCCAAAAAATATGAATGCCAGCGAGATGAATTTCTTGTTGATGGAAATCCGGATGTGGATTATGCATTGAGTACTCGTGAATTGGCCGCATTGATTCGGCAAGCTAATATTCAATTTAATGACCTGCCGGATGAAGACTTTGACCAGCCCTTAGGAGAATCAACAGGAGCTGGAGTTATTTTCGGAACCACCGGTGGTGTGATTGAAGCTGCCGTTCGAACTGCCTATGAGGTTCATACCAAAAAGAAACTCGAAAGAGTTAGTTTTGAAGAATTGCGTGGTTTCGAAGGAATCCGTGAAGCTACCATCGATTTTGATGGGTTACCGATCAAGATTGGAATAGCTCATGGCCTCGGGAATGCCAGACAATTGCTTGAATCTATCCAGGAAGGGAGTTGTGAGTTTCATGCCATTGAAATAATGGCATGTCCTGGCGGATGTATTGGAGGAGGTGGACAGCCCTTGCACCACGGAGATTCATCTATATTGCTGGCTCGCCAGAAGGCAATCTATGCTGAAGACGCCGCTAAACCAATCCGCAAATCTCATGAAAATAGGTTTGTTCAGGAACTTTATGAAAAGTTCCTTGGTGAACCATTGAGTGAAAAGGCACACCACCTCTTGCATACCCAGTATTTTGACAAGAGTGGCAGTGATATTATTATTAAGAAAGACTAACCTCCAAGTAAGCTATCAGTATGTCAAGTATTAAAGTTGAGTTACACGAAAAGCAGGTTCAAGAAATCAAAGATATTTGTCAATTCTTCGATAATGAGCCGAATGAACTGATAAATGTCTTGCATAAAACCCAGGAGAAGTTCGGTTATTTACCAGCAGAGGTGCAAGAAATTATTGCACGCGAGATGAAAGTATCTGTCGCAAAAGTCTATGGTGTAGTTACTTTCTACTCTTTCTTTTCTATGATTCCAAAGGGTAAACATCCGATTTCAATCTGTATGGGTACGGCTTGCTATGTCAGGGGTGCAGATACCGTGTTGGATGAGTTTAAAAAAGAATTAAGTATTGAGGTCGGGGAAACCACTGCTGATGGAGCATTTTCATTGAATTGTCTGCGTTGTGTCGGTGCCTGTGGATTGGCTCCGGTTGTGCTCGTCGGTGATAAAACTTATGGGCGTGTGTCACCTGAAGGAGTGAAAGAAATTATCGAGGAATACAAAAACTGATTTCCATCCGGGTTTAAATATATTCGATAGCGACTTCTTTCAAAAGTCGCTTTTCGAGTATCCTGGCAATTCGTTTTATTACCGTACGTCTGATCTCGAGTTCAACTGGCAGGCTTGGATCCTGATGGGCAATATTTATTCGTGTTCCTATAATGAAATGTACACTGTCTGATTCCAAGATCAACCGGATGAGTTGATCAGCAGGTCCTCGCCCAAGTTCGGTGGTATCATTTACTGTTTCTAGAAGTCGAGCTACTTTCCCAAGCGTAAGAATCCCCTCTGTAACGAGGTCAATCCCATTCATATAAGCTATTGGGGGCAACTCATTGTCATGAAATTCCAAACTATCCTCGATGCTGATGTTTAATTCCCGGCTTAGAATATCCCCTGTAGTCGCTCCACAAATTACTTTTTTACCGGGAAAGGTATCTACCTTCCTTGCCAATTCCCTATCCTTATCTGCTTCATAAGGTGGCCCACTGCAAACCAGTAATTTTCTGGGTTCCCTGAAATAGACCGAAGCACAGCTCGTATCGTCTTTCGCCTGATAACCATCATGTTGGATAGCCAGATTGACCAGGCGGTTGGCAATTCCATCAGCTGAAATAGATGGATCACGATTAATCAGACTCTGGACTTCAAAAGCCATCTTGTCCCATCCCCATCCAAAAGGATATTTAGAACTCCCCAAACCAGACTGGATAATTCCATCTGTGCAAATAATGATACGATCCTCTTTTTGAGGGACGAAGGAACAAGTTAATATCTCTTTTTTTTGTTTGTCATTGGTTTCTACCACTAGGCAGTTCCATTCAGGTTGATAGAGTTGTTTGCCTCTGAAGATCAGTGCCGATGGATTGTCATATTCGAGAATGTGAACCTCTTTATCGTGTATGATATCAATGATGGTGAAGGTGGAATAACTGATCATCCGGTCAGAACAGATCGGTAATGTCTTCATAATGATCTCCGCAATCCGCTCACCTTGTTTGTGCTCTCTTGTAAAGCGCAAGGCCATCGTTGCAGTAAGTGTGGCAAGCATATTCGCTTTTACACCATGTCCCATACCGTCAGAGAGCACAATAATCGTTCGGTCCTCCTCATTAACTCGCTCCGTTAGGAAAACGTCTCCACAAATTCGTTCACCATCATGATTGATTTGTTGACATTTAATCTCAATATGGGAGATTTGGATACTCACTGATCGTCTTTCTGTTTGTATGAACGGATGATGGAATTCAACATCCGTTCAGTTTCGGCAGCACCTTCTCCTAACAAGAATCCAATTTGTTGAACCATCTCCAGGTTCTTATCAATAGTTTCGGTTACTCTTTTTATTACTTCTTCTTTCTGGACTTCTGGAGACGACATGTCTCTGAATATAGCACCATAGGTTTGGCCCTGATTGATTGGAAAAATTGACAGATTCAAAATTCGTTCGCCCAGCTTGATGTCCTTGTTGATTAGTTCCTGTTGGTTTTGAACAACAAAACTAAACAATTGATGAATATTCTGGGGGAGCAAGCTTTTGATGTCAGCACCTTTCAGACCAGGGATTACTTCATGAATGCTTTGTGCTTCATCACCAAGCATGTTGACTAAAACAGTATTGGCTTGAACCACTTTCAATTCTGAATCTGTGATTACCACTCCACTAGGTATCTTTTGCATCACTGCAGTAATGGTGTCAGAAAAGCTTAAAACCATCTGCTTTTCCTCTTGTGCGTGTTTTTCTGAGTCTTCCAAGGCCTGTTTAGTCTTGGCTAATTGCTCATTTGTTTCTTGCAATGAACGAATATATTCCTGTCTATTTCGGGTGCCAAATGAATGGCACATGTCTGCTTTTGCCATCCCATTTGCGACGGCTACAGCAAAGTCATGACAACTTTTATATCCGCAAGAAGCGCAACCCCTATCCACACGATCAGACTCACTCTTGCCGATAGAACGTAGAATCTCAGTTATCTTCTCTTCGCTAACTGGCTCGAAACTCTGGTTGTCTTGTGTATAGCTTCTACCAAAATCAACTTCCTGATATTGGTCTACATTTACTTGCCATTCTGCTTCTGTAAGTTCTTCAATTCTTTTCTTTGCGTAATCTTTTACCAGGGTCTGTCGCATAAATTTTCTACCTCCAGGCGACATCCCGGGACCCATCAGACAACCCTCACAATAAAACAGATCAAGGTGTTTTCTGATTTCATTTGATTTATTGAACTCATCCAAGGCGTCAAGCATATTGTTACGCCCAGAAGAACTATGGTAGTTGCTGCTTATTAAATTCTCCATTTGTCCAGCAGTTTGCATCAATCCGCTTGTCAGTGGGAAAAGGCTTCCTTTTCGTCCTGAAGGATTGTCAAAATCAGCAAACTCAACCTGCTTCTCAGTGATGGCAGAATGGGTGAACAGCTTCCTAAGTTCAGTAAATGTTATGTGAGCATCAATGCAAAGCCCTGAATCGGGATCCTCTTGTTCAAGCTTACTGGCCAAGCAAGGTGAAACTGATACAATGTAGGCTTCAGTACCATAATTTGCGCGGGCTATTTCTGCCGTAACACCTGCAGGGGATTTTATGGGTGCGAGGTTTTCGGTCAGGTTGCTGAAATACTTTGTTACCTGGTACACAACCGCCGGGCATTTTGATGAAATGAAGTATTTGCCTTTGAAAGATGAGAAAATCCTGGCATGTTCTTGAGCTACTAATTCAGCTCCAAAAGAAACATCCAAAACATAGTGAAAACCAATTGATTTGATCATTCCGATGAATCTTCGGTAATCAGTAATGTCAGGGAACTCTGCCGAAATGCTTGGATCGATAAGTGCAACGACTTTACTATTTTCTGAAAGTGCCAGCTCAACATCTGGCAGGTCGGATAGAT
>CAYUGX010000248.1:0-7600 GCA_964444375.1 uncultured Porphyromonadaceae bacterium
CCCTGAGCTCATCCCGGATATGATAAAATTGCAGCAAGAGGGTTATGATATTATCAACACAAAACGATTAGAACAGAAAGGATCAGGACGATTTAAAAATTGGTCGTCTGATCGCTTTTATGGACTGCTAAATAAGCTCAGCGATGTGAAGATTGAACCGGGATTTGCCGATTTCAGGCTATACACCCGCAAAGCTCTAGATGCCTTTCTTGCATTCAATGAAAAAGACCGGTTTAACCGTGGACTAGTCGTGTGGATGGGGTTCAAGCAAGGCGTTCTAAGTTATGTGGCACCTCCTCGCAGCGAAGGAAAAACGAGCTATACCCTCAGGAAAATGATTAGCCTGGGACTGGATGGCATCACGGCATTCTCAAGTCGGCCCCTGAGGATTGCAGCCTACCTGGGAATGATCACAACCGGACTGGGGCTTCTTTACCTGGTATATGCTCTTATTACCTTTATTACTGGTCACACAGCTCCTGGTTGGACGTCCATGATTGCCGTCATTGTATTGCTGGGTGGAATTCAATTGATTTGTTTGGGTATCATAGGAGAATATATTGCCCGTATCTACAACGAAACAAAAAATCGTCCTTTGTTTTTTATTAAAGGTCATACCCGAGAATCATAAACTGCATGAATCGTTGGTCGAACAAAAGGCTGGGCGCGCTGGCTACTTTTATCATTAGCCTGATTTTGCTTTATATTTATTTTACACCTGTAATTAATTCACTCAATACCCGAATTTTCAGCACGGGAGATGGGGGCGACGGACTCAAAGCGTATTATTGCTACCTCTACCACATTGATCACGACAGTAACAGTCTTCATTTTGAAGGCATGAACTACCCGTATGGTGAGTCGATCTTTTTCACTGATAATCAACCCTTGTTGAGTGAGGTGGTCAGAATAGCCAATTCAATCATACCTGGTATCAATCAATATTCTGTTGGTATCTGGAATGGTCTATTGCTTCTCTCTATCGCCTTCGCAGCCATGGTAATCTTCTTGATTCTTTTTGAATTGGGCGTACCTTTAACGCTCAGCATCGTGGCTGGAATTGGGATATCAATGCTATCGCCTCAAATTGGGAGAATGGGGGCGCATTACTCACTCTCATATGTATTTGTGATTCCGCTGGCCTTCTATCTGCTGCTTAAGTTTTCTAAAGAACAAAAATACCGCTATAGCCTGGCGATGGCTGCGCTCACATTTTGGGCTGGCTTCACCCATATGTACTTTATCGCTATGCTGGCCATGGTCATATTTCTATTCTGGATTTTCTACTTGATTGTACAGCCAAAAGTTTTTGCGAAATGGAAGACTGTTCTATTCCATGTGATGATTCAGTTCATTTTGCCACTGGTCCTTTTTCAACTGCTTGTTAGCCTGTCATCTGAGGTAAGTGACCGAGGCAGTCAGCCCTATGGATTCTTTATATATCTATCGCATCCCTGGTCGATCCTATTCCCGGCCAATCCACAATACGGAACCTTCTTTGCTGAGCTCATCAAAGAAAAGAAACTTGAATGGGAGGGACTCTCTTATGTGGGTATCATTGGAGCCCTAACCGTAGTCGTTTTCGTTATCAAGCTCCTCACTCAGCTGGTCAGGGCTCGTTTTACCCAGGCTTTTCAGTTCGGTCAAGCACTATTTCCTACCTTTCTTTTTTGGAGTTCCTTCATCATCCTGCTGTATTCATTCGGAATCCCATTCATTCTGGGCCTTGAGCATTGGGTAGATTATCTGGGCCCCATTAAACAAATGCGAAGCATTGGTCGCTTTGCCTGGGTATTCTTCTACGCCATGAACATACTAGCATTCTATGGCCTGGCTCAGTTCTACCTGCAACAAACGAAAAAGTTAATACCCTTACTAGTCATAATCGTAGCCGCTGGTATTTTACTTTTTGAGGGCCATTTGAACTACAAGTTCATCAAGCCTTATCTTAAGAAGGAAAGCACTGAATTCACCGATAGTCGCCACTATAAATCCACACCAGATCTTTTAGATAACATCAATAGTTCAGATTACCAGTCGATTCTACCCCTACCCTATTTCCATATCGGATCTGAGAACATTTGGAAGCGCTCTGCATGTGGAACAAAAGAAATGGCATTCAATCTGTCATTGCAAACTGGTTTACCCTTGCACGCTGTAATGATGGGACGTACCTCAATATCTCAAACCTACAAATCATTAGAATTAACCTGGGAGCCAACCAATAACCCAGCTATTTTCAATGAGCTACCCTCAGACAAAAAGATCCTTATCATAGCCGCAAACTGCGATCAACTCACTGCAGGTGAAGAGTTCATACTCAATCATAGTACACCACTCAGCTCCAATGAGCAATTTACTATAGCTGAAATCAATCCCATAAGCTGGCAATTCAAACACCGAGAATACCGCAAAAACCTCATTCAAAGTCACCAATCCACCAATCAACACATTCACCAATCTACAGATCCACCAGTCCACCAATCTACCGGCCCTTTGAGTCTCCCCTACAACACCTACGGTCGAATCTTTCGTGATACGCTGGCTAATTTTTCCCTGCCGGATGAGATTGTTGTGTCTTTTTGGGTAGAAAACTTCACTGAAGATGCCATGCCCACATTGCAACTCGAAACCATGATATTGGATCAATCTGATCAGTGCACGAAATACATCCTGGTGCCGTGGGGTAATTATCTGAAACAATTGTTTGATGGTTGGGGTTTAATTGAATATACAGTACCTGTTCAAGCAGGTGAAAAACTCTCGATCGTACTATTTCCTGGTAAGATCAAACATGAAATCGTTGTGAAAGATTTACTCATCCGTCCTGCCAAGCAGTCGGTGTACATGGAGTTAGACGAGAAAACCCGAGTTTTGAATAATCGGCTCTATCTTATCGATCAATGGCAGTAGATTCGGTGGTGGCTATCTACGATCCCCCTTGTTTGCAACACATATATACCAGCTGGAATTCCATCCGGGAGGGGAATTGTCAACTGGTTATTTCCCTGTTGGATCGTCGTCTCTTTTTGCAATATTACCCTACCGGATAAATCCATGAGTCGAAGCATCAGTTTGCCTTCTTGATGTGCGGATACTTGAATATTGATGGCTTCTGTAGCAGGATTGGGATAAAGAGTCAGGGTTGATTCATCTATGCTCACAAGGTCATCTGAAGCAGCTGCAGTTGAGAGGTGAACGGTATCGAACTTGTATAAACCTTGTTTGTCTTTGATAATGACAGGTATTTTCCACGTTTTGTCGGCTTCTTCGGGTATGCAGGATAACAGACCAGATGAACTGATTTCGAGGGCCTCTGGTAAATCGAGTGGACTAAACCTCAGATGTTTTCCCTGGTGAAGGCCTGTAGCATTACTGACCGGGAAAAGTGAGCGCTTTTGTTCACCACCAGTGAGGGCGACTGACCAGGGCTCGTAGGCCCGGTTATGTATTTCGTCATACCAGAATTCGATCTGTCCATCGGAGAATAAACGCGCGGCAAATTTTAGTTGAAGTGTATTCGATTCACCATAAACGACAGCCTCCCAGGTGACCTGAACAAAGCCTTCTTGAACACCGTAATAGACTCCATGATGGTCTTCAAGGTAGACAATTTCGGTGCTAAAAAATGGAAACAAGGCTGTTTGCATGCCCAGCTCCTCACGCAAGTCTCGAACATATGGCACCCAGATTTGAGCCGGCTCGAAGACCAGTCCGCCATTCTTATGAATCTCTACCTGATTATAACTCTTTTCTCGATAAGGAAAATTGAAAGGAAGATTGATTTTTATTTTTTCACGACCATCGTAATTGGTCAATAATAGGCTATCGTCAATCTCTGGGAATTCAGCTTCGAAAAGTTCTTCATTAAACCGATTGTAAAGTTGAGACCAGTTATAGGGTGGATGACCACCAGCAGCACTCAACTGGTGCTGGTAGATTTGATTCTTCACTGCTCCTGGTAATTCACTATTTGTGACATGGATGTTGTCGTGCCCTGGAGATAGCACGGTCGACAGAAACATTTCGGGCTGATCAATGGGTACATCAGATTCGGAGCCCCAATGAAATAATTCGTTGTCAAAATACGCTCCAAATGAATATTCGTGTACCATTCCATCCTGAATGGATTCAGGATCCAACTCATTCAGAACCAAAAAGAAACGGGCAGCCTGATTTGGTTTAACATATGCCAAAAGGGGGGTAGCATCAATTCCTAGCTCAATTGTATTCGGATGTGAAGTACCTTCTCCCTGCATAGGTAGGGCTCCACCCTGATACCTGAAAATGGGCTGATCTAAAATGAATTCGGGCTGGTCGGAAGTTGTATCCTGTGCCACACCAGCTGTGATCCACAAATTTTTACGTTTTTCGTATTCTAATTTAGCCCTTAGTGTCAACAGCGGCGTGTAATCAGCTGTCGGACGCGCAACAAACACTGATTTCATCCATATGCCCCCATCGTTCGGATGCAAAGGCAATATCCGATACGGCACAAAAGCTTTGCCCTCGGTTCCCCACTCCAAACCATACGTATTGGCACAGATCAGAGCGCCGATTTCCCAGTCGGTCATATCATCCTGACCATCTCCCGTAATATCCAGGTGGTTTGTGTACTGGCCATCACCATTGAAATCGTAACGAACCGAATCGTTGTAGCCAACAAAAGTCATGGCATGTCCAACGGCATAGCCAAACTCGGGTATCAACACTTTTCCCGCCTCCTCTGTACCCTCTGGCAAGGGCAAAAATTGCAGGTCTTTGGTGGCCAGTTGAAACAGGGCCAGGCCACCAGGTTCATGCTCGCCTAGGTGATTAAATAGCCAATGCTTGAGCGTTTGCAATCCCTCCTGGGTACTAACATCGATCGTAAAAACACCATCAATCCGGTTAAACATGCTCCTGTAATAGCTGTAGTATCCACTCATCCAACGTGTGGCATTATAGAGTGAGCCCCAATCTGCCCAGGTGGGACAACCAACTGATTTAATGAGGTCAAAACTCTCAAAATAGGACACACCGAAATCAATATCGCCTTTGTTCATCATTGTCCAAGTAAAAAAGGGTGGATATCGATTGGCGGTGTGACTGGCATCCAATCCCCGCAAGGCATTCAACTCATAAGTGAGCACATAACCCACCGAGGCGGCCTGATGACAACTATAGCCATATTGGAAAATAATCGGTGGAAAGTGTGAAGTTTGAGAATTATCGACCTGATACGGAAGACTTGATGATTTAAGGTGTTGCGGAAGTGATAATTTTGGCAGTTGGGCCATGCGCAGACTATCATATGACTGCCCATAGCCCATCAGTGGCAAGATTCCCAATAACCATATCAGAGCGAATTTATGAAATCGAATCATGCCAGAAAGATAGTATTTTGTCGTGAAGTTATCCAGATGGACAGTTAAGGCCAACGATTGGATTAGATGATCACGTAGGTCTCACCAGCTTTCGTCTCAAACTCAATCGATCCGTCTTTTAATGTTTTTATTCTAACCCGTTTCCCATCGTTTTTAACACTGACTTTTCTTTTGGGATTAATTCGGCATGTACTTCCTTGCTTTGACTGCAAGGTGATACCAGTGATTACTCCGTCTTCCCAATCCATATCCATTTCAAAGGCTCCTCTTGTACACAGACCATTGACACTGCCTGACTTCCATTGTTTGGGAAGGGCTGGTAACAATTCAATGACTCCTTCATGCGATTGCATGAGCATTTCAGTGATACCCGCAGTTACTCCGAAGGTACCATCGACTTGCAGGGGGGTAAAGCATTTGGCAAACAATTGCGGATAGGCTTGTTCTTTGATATAGCCTTTGAAGATTTTATGTGCCCGCTGGCCGTCATAGAGCCGAGCCCATAGGGCCATCTTCCATCCTCTTGAAAATCCGGTACCCCCATCGCCGCGTTGCTCGAGCACAGCTTTGCAGCCATCGATGAATTGGGGTGTGCGTTTTGCTGAAATAACATTTCCCGGATAGAGTCCGTACATGTGAGAAAAGTGCCGGTGCTTGTCTTCTAGCTGAGCGTAATCTTCAGTCCATTCTTGCAAAGTTCCATCCTGGCCGATTTGCGGTGGAACGAGCTTTGCTCGAGCCTCTAGTACCTCATTGGCGTATGCTTCATCAAGACCCAACAAATTTGCTGCCTCAGCATAATACCCAAAAAGGTCGGTGAGAATTTGCATATCCATACTTGCTCCGTAACAGATGGTAGTGAAGTACCACATACCTGTTACTTCATCGTAAAAGTATTCATACCCTTTACCTTTCGGAGGATTCTCAGGCGAATTTGACGGACTGGTAACCAACCACTTGTCATTTGGATGTGGAATCAGGAAATCCATGAAGAAATCGACACAACCTTTGATCACAGGATATATTTCTTTTAAATAGTCTTGATCCAGTGTATAGAGATAGTGTTCCCACAAATGGGTAGTAAGCCAGGCTCCACCTACCGTAAAAGTGCCCCATGTCGGACCATCCATGGGAGCTGCTACCCGCCATAAATCGGTATTCTGATGAAATACCCAGCCGCCAGCACCGTAGTGTTCTCTAGCAACATCAGCACCCTGATCAGTGAGTTCTTTTACAAGGGTGATGAAGGGCTCGGCACAATCTGACAGGTTAGCCGTTTCAACCGGCCAGTAATTCATTTCTGTATTGATATTGGTCGTGTATTTTGAATCCCAACTCGGATTTTGATCCTCATTCCATATGCCTTGGAGGTTGGCCGGCTGTGTACCTGGACGTGACGATGAAATGAGCAAGTAGCGTCCGAAATTGTAGGCTAAGGCCGCCAAACTAGGATCGTCATTTGTCTCAAAATCAAGCATTCTTTGATCGGTTGGTTTGCTTGAATTATCAGTCGCGGGTAGAGTGAGTGAGGCCCGGTTGTAATAGGATTGATAATCTTTTATGGCTGCTGATTTGATATCGCCATAGGTCTTGCCTTCAATGGCTTTAAAATAATCCTGAACCCGCTGTACTTGATCACCGCTAACATCTTTGTAATTGACAAAATTGGTAGCAGCCACAAAGTATATCGTCACGGCCCCGGCATCAGTGACGTAGATTTGGTCGCCAATCACCTCAAGCTTGCCTCCCTCATGTTCGACTTTGACCTGAGCACGATACCTGAGTGCACCTTCAACACCCAGATAATCAGCTGATTTTCCATTGATCATCAAGCCGTTTGGTTCAACTCCATCCATGGTGGCGTAATCGGTTCCATAGTTAGAGTGTGCCATGTTGCGAACCGAACGGAGTTGAACGCGGAGGGTTAAACTATTCGTGGATTTGTGGACTGCTGGATTAGTAGATTGGGGGATTGGGGGATTGGGGATTTGGGGATTTGGGGATTTTGGGGTTTTGAAAAAATGGGGATTGGCTTAATTTTGGGACTTGGGGATTTGGGAACATCTGGGAATTTGGGAAATTGGGAAAATCTTGATAATTTTGAAAAACCTGAAAAAACAGATTATGAAAAAGAATCCGAATTTTGGGCAGAATCACATAGGTATTCCAGAAGGGTTTTAGCTTATCGAGCATTGTTGAAAAAAGCAGGATTCCCAGTCTCCTCAACACTAAAA
>CAYUGX010000249.1:0-3743 GCA_964444375.1 uncultured Porphyromonadaceae bacterium
GTTGGGGCTGGGTACGATACGTCGTTTGTCAGATCAACTCGAAATCAATTCGTCTAAAGATGAAGACATTAAAGATGTCTTTTTCTCAGGTCCAGTACAGTATACTAATTGCTTTCGATCAATAAAATGGCTACCTCCAAAAAACTGGGCTGGTTCAAATGATCAACTTATCTCAGGTGCAGCTGCTCGATCAAAACCTGGGGAGACGCTTAATGGAGACTCGCATTTGGTTAATCACGTGAGCAGCCATATCACCATTGCATCGGTCATTGATGGTCTGGGTCATGGCAAGGAAGCCAACTGGGCTTCTCAACTGGCTAAAGAGCATATCCTCCTTAAATCAGAATTACCCCTGGATCACCTGATGCATCATATTAACCAGGCCCTTCGTGGAACACGTGGAGCAACTGTTGGGCTTATGAAACTAAATACTGAGAAACAAAAACTTTATTATACTGGAATTGGCAATATTGAAAGCTTCTTAATGTCAGGCGAAAAGAAGAATACCCTAATTTCGTATGGAGGAATTGTAGGACACAATATGCGATCACCCCGTATATTTGAATTAGACTTTAAGCCTGGTGATACTATTTGCATGTACTCTGACGGCATCACATCAAGATGGAAGCCTGAAGATATCAACTGGGGAGAAGCTCCTCAACAGATAGCTGAACACATTATAAACAATTATTCACGATCAAATGACGACGCTACCGTTCTTATCGTCAACTACACTCGATGAAGTTGGAGAGATTCAAATTCAATTTGAATCAGACGTCGTAAGAGCCAGAAATCTCGCGACATTGCTCGCGCGTGAAGTTGAATTTGACAATACCAGTTGTATACGAATTGGAACCACAGTCTCTGAACTCAGCAGGAACATTGTTGAACATGCAACAATCGGTAAACTGTCGTTTTCAATTGCACGAAGAGCGGTTGATTCAGCCGGAATTGTTTTGGTCTTCTCTGATAAAGGGCAAGGAATTGAAGATTTAGAGGCTATTCAAGCAGGAACTTTCAACTCAACACGCGGCATGGGCGTCGGACTGATGGGATCACAGCGATTGATGGATGATTTTGACATCCAATCAAAAGCTGGTATTGGAACAACCATAACCACCGCCAAATGGCTACCCAGGCACACGGGTACATTGTCTGATAGTAAAATTGAACAAATCCAAAAGGCATTTCGCACGACCATCGAGAAAGGCGATGCCAGCATGGTTGAAACCATCAATTCGCAAAACAATGAATTACTGTTTCTACTAAAGAAACTCCAAGAACGCACAGAACAAATAGAGATTGTAAATCAAGAGCTTGAAGAAACCAATAAAGGAATTGTTGCCTTAAATCGAGAATTAGAAGACAAGGCAACAGCAATCGAAAAGGCCAGGCTTGATGCTGATCGTGCGAATTCAGCTAAAAGCGAGTTTTTGGCCAACATGAGCCATGAAATCCGTACTCCAATGAATGGAATCATTGGGATGCTCGAATTGGTTTTACCAACAAGCTTGAATCCTGAGCAATACCAGTTTTTAAGCATGGCTAAAGAAAGTACTGATGTGCTGTTAAACTTACTCAATGATATCCTTGACTTTTCGAAGATTGAAGCTGGCCAATTAGAACTGGAGAATATTGATTTCAATATTCGTGAAGTGGTTGAGAATGTGACGGATATCTTTGTTCATAAAACCGAGGAAAAAGGACTCAATCTTAATGTGCATGTCAATAGTGAAGTCCCTCAGTTTTGCATCGGAGATCCAGTTCGTGTACGACAGGTTATTCTTAATCTGGTTGGCAATGCAATAAAGTTTACCCGGAAAGGTGAAATCAATATCAGAGTCAATAGTATTGATGTCTCAACATCAAATGAACCTAACCCTCAAAATCAGAATATAGAAATGCAGTTCTCAGTTGAAGATACTGGGATTGGCATTCCATCTGACAAACAACATACAATCTTCGATAGTTTTTCTCAAGCCTCAAAATCAACCACTCGCAAGTTTGGCGGAACTGGATTAGGCCTGACTATTTGTAAAAATCTGGTAAATCTGATGGGTGGCAGGATCTGGGTCGAAAGTGTCGAAAAAAAAGGAAGCATCTTTAGCTTTACAGCAAGATTTCGGCATTCCGATCGTAATACGGAATCATTTGAAGAAATTCGAAGCCGAATTCATGGATTAAAAGTAATTGCAATAGATGACAATAAAACGAATAATCTCATATTGACGGAAACCCTGAAGTCTTTTGGATTCTCAGTCAAATCTTTTGATAATGCATGTACCACCCTGAACTATATTAACGAACACCACCAGGATGAATTTGATCTTCTGATCACAAACGATCAAATGTCTGATCTCACAGGCTATGAGTTTATTACAGAGTTTAGATCAAAATCAAAAGTACCCGCGATAATTCTGACCACCTTCGGAGGTTGGGCCGAAAAGAATAAGTTTGAAGGGGTTGAAAACCTGGCCTTCCTCACTAAACCGGTCAAACAATCTGCCCTTTTTGATGGGATTATCAACTTGATGGGTATAGCCGAATTCAAAGCAAAAAAAGAAGTCGAAACTGATCAATCATTGGGCCTGGAAGCAAAACTTTCGGCTATACAAGATAAACCAAGGATTCTCATTGCCGAAGATAATTTAATCAATCAGCGGCTCGCTGCAGCCTTGCTCAAAAAAGTGGGTATTAAAGTTCAGATTGCAAATGATGGAAAAGAAGCGGTTGACGCAGTGAAGTCCAATACCTATGACCTCGTTTTAATGGATGTCCAAATGCCAAACATTGACGGACTTGAAGCAACACGAATGATTAGGGAGAGCTATAACAAATTGCAGTTACCCATTGTTGCCATGACCGCCAATGCCATGAAGGGGGACAAGGAGATTTGCCTTGGTGCGGGAATGAATGATTACATTTCTAAACCGATTAGTCCTGACGATTTATATAAGGCTATTGACTCGTGCTTGGTCAGATAATTTGAAGACCATTATCACGCTATGTTATCCCTTTTGTGTTTCATTTTTACCGTTTAGACTGCTACCACAATGGGAAAGTTCATTTATCCCTATTTTTGATCTACTAATCAGAAAATCATGAAAAACAAAGTCCTACTTCTAATTGGAATAGCATTAACTGCCGGAATATCAATACAAGCCCAACAACAGGTGGCACATTGGAGTTTTGAAGAGAATAAGCAAGGCTCTACGCTTGAACTGATCAGCAAGGTGCAAGATACGGTTGAAGGAAACTACCAGGTCGCAAAAGGTGCCATTGGATCAGGAATTCGATTGGATGGTTTTACCACTTGCCTCAAGACCACTGGCCCCAACAGGGTAATTAGAGGTGATCAGTTTACCATTGAATCTTGGGTAGCCCTTGGCAATTATCCCTGGAACTGGTGTCCGATTATCACAACCCAGTCAAAAGAGATTCAAGGTTATCGTCTACTAGTAGGGCCTTTGGGACAGGCTTCCTTTGAGGTGGCCGTGGGAGAGCAATGGATTGCTTGTTCAAGTGAGGAAGCCTCCCTTCCCCTGCTTACCTGGATGCATATTGCCGCAACTTACAAAGCCAACGATGCCATTGAACTATTTATCAACGGCCAGTTGGTAGCCTCTTCACCAATACCCGGTGCTATACGATTTCCAAACAATGGATACGTCATTGGAATGATCGAGCATGCTGCCAAACCATCTGATATCCATCGTACCTGGGGAACCATTGAACAGTATTTT
>CAYUGX010000249.1:3753-7567 GCA_964444375.1 uncultured Porphyromonadaceae bacterium
ATGGCATCATCGATGAAATCAGCCTGTTTGATCAGGCCAAAACCGCTGAACAAATCCAGGTGGCTCATGCTACTGTTATTCCCTCCCTCCCGGATATTTCCCCTCGAAAATTACCAGGGATTAACAAACATCCAGGCCGCTTCGGTGCCTTCTATACCAAACTTGAATACTATCCGGGATGGGATAAGCTGTGGCCGGTTGACCAGGATCCGGATATTGTGGTGTGCTTCGAAGATTCACCCATCAAGCTGATCTTCTGGCGTGGTATCCGATATGGAGCATCGTGGGTATCTGAAAATGAGAATTGGATGAGTGATCAAAGTGTTGAAGCCTGGGGAGTTGGTGAGAATGACAATGAAGGTTGTTTCGAACATATGCAAGACCGTCATTGTCGCTACTCACATGTCAGGATTATTGAAAATACCCCTGCCCGTGTAGTCGTCCACTGGCGTTATGCACCCACCAGCGCTTACCTGAGTACATGGAGAGTAGATCCAAAGACCGGCTGGGAGTGCTGGATCGATGAGTACTATTACATCTACCCAGATGGAACCGGTATCCGCAAAGTGTCATGGAATAAAGGCAGCCTGGGCTACCCAAGACAGTTTCAAGAAACACTGGCTTTGCTGCATCCCGGACAAAAGGTTTCAGACCTGTTGGAAATCGACAATTGCCTGGTAGCAGACTATAATGGGAACCGGGACATACAGTCTTTCGTTGAGAACCCTAAACCTCTCGACTGGAGCGATCAGAAAGATTTTACTATTCAGCAATATCAATACAAATCTGAGAACAAGCCCTTCATTTGTTTTGAACCCGGAAACAAGATGAACCTGCGCGATGGCCGACTTTCTGGCTATGACCGGGCTGCAGGATGTAATCATTTTCCAGTAGGACAAGCGCGATGCGATGGACGCACAACACGAACAAGCGACCGGCCGTCGCATGCTACCTCCTTCCCGATCTCCGATCCAGTGCTGCACACTGATGGAGAAAGAAACTGGTGGAATGGGCTGTATGGGATGAATGAGATGAGCATCGACGAGTTGGTTGAGTTCGGCAGGTCATGGGCGTATGCACCTGTGTTGGAAGTAAGTAAAGAGTTTGAGAATTTGGGTTATGATCGTAGCGAGCGGTGTTACCAAATACAAAACGTAGGAGGTAGGAAGGTAGTATTAAGGCAAAGATTAAATTTAAGATTAGAGGTGGAAGGGAGTGAGGAGTCGCCGATTTGTAATCCGGCATTTTATGTGCATGATTGGAATGGGGCGGAACCGGTTGTTAAGGTGAATGGGATAGTTTTCAAAAAAGCAAGGCTTGGATTAAAACATGAGCTAGAAGGAACTGATTTGGTGTTGTATGTACCAATTGAAAGCAAACAAAAAGTTCAGATTGAATTAGTCGGAGGCTAAACATCATGAGAATAAAAAAACACACTAAACACACTAAATCCACCAGTTTCAAAAGTTTCACCTCATTAACCGTATTCACTGTATTCACTGTATTCACTGCTTTCACCGTATGCACCCCCCAGTTGATAGAGAAACCAAATGTTTTACTGATTTCGGTGGATGATTTGAACAATTGGATTGAGCCGCTTGGGGGACATCCTCAGGCGAAGACGCCATGTTTATCGAAGTTTGCTGAAGAGGCCATGGTTTTTCAGCATGCTTATTGTGCTTCACCGTCTTGTAATCCGTCTCGAACAGCCTTAATGACCGGGAAGAATCCATGGGTCACGGGGCTGTATAATAACCCACAGATCTGGCGACATGTGTTGCCTGATGAGTTGACCCTGCCTGAATACTTCAGAGAACACGGCTATTACACGGCCGGGGCGGGTAAGCTTTTTCACAACAATATGCCCGATCCTCGATCGTGGGATGATTATTTTCCTTCGAAGATCCAACATTTCCCATATTATTTCCTACCGGATTTTGATTCGGCTGAAAACCGTATGATATTTCGGATGCAGGACAATGAAATTCGAGAAGATGATCCCAAAGGGAATAAGTTTACTATGCCGCATTACCCAAGGATGTATGTAGCATTCGATTTTGAACCACTTCCTTTCAAAACCGAAGAAACCGGAGATTATTCATGCGTTGAATACATATGCAAACTGCTTAAGGACGAGCATGAGCAGCCATTCTTTTTGGCATGTGGCATCTATCGGCCACATTTGCCCTGGTATGTACCGCAGAAATATTTCGACAAGTTTCCACTTGAAAACATACAACTTCCTAAAGTGATGGAAGGTGATTTAAATGATCTACCACCCATGGGAAAAAGAACGGCTCGTTCTTTCTGGCATGAGAAGATTTTAGAAAATGATTTGTGGAAAGAGGCTGTCCAGGGTTACCTGGCCTCCATTAACTATGCCGACGAGTTGGTGGGCATGCTGCTTGACAGTCTCGCTGCATCGATACACACAGACAATACTGTGGTGGTACTTTTCTCAGACCATGGCTGGCAGCTTGGTGAAAAAAACGATTGGAGCAAATTTGCGCTTTGGGATAATGTGATTAATTCGGTTTGTATGATAAAGGCGCCCAAAGGAATGCCCGGCTTGCCAAAAGGCAACAGGGCCAACACATGCTTTAATCCTGTGTCATTGGTTGATATCTTCCCTACCCTAACTGAATTGTGTGGGATACCACCCAAAGCAGATGTAAATGGCAATAGTCTGATCCCCTTGCTTATGGAACCTGATACCGAATGGAATTATCCGGTTATTACCAGTCTCAACGACCGACATTTCTCGGTGCGTTCAGCATCCTGGCATTATATCAATTACAACGGACAAGAAGAGGAGCTTTATAAGCTATCAGATGATCCTGAAGAATGGTACAATCTGGCTGATGAGAAGCAGTATGAACAAATCAAGCAAGAACTCCAGAACCACATCCCATCCGGTAGGAAAGCATTGGTGAAAACCGGACCCATCAGATGGGCTGATGTATTGAGCGGAAAGACAAAACTGTATAAATAGATTGCTGTACTAGTTTGGATTTCATAACTTTATTGGTGTTAACCTTACTTTTCCTGAACACCAAAAGGCATGAAACCAATTATACTCGTACTTCTGCTAACACTTCCACACTTGCTTATTTGTCAAAACAATACCGACTGGGAGGTGCTTGACAATCGCCTGGAATGCACGATTACAGAAACAGCCAAAAAACTCGGTGACGATGAAGCTGCAAGTGCATCCAGGTATAATGAGTTTGGGTCCAACACCCTCGGCTGGGACTGGTATGATGTGGAAGTGGAGGATGAAGAATGGATCTACACCCATTGGATTAGTGGTGCTGTTTTTGAATCATTCAGTGCCGCCAATGCCTGGTGGGAAGATGAGAATCTAAACAGTGAATACGATAATTCAAATGATACAATTGCATTCTGGTCATACCGTCAAGAATATCCATTTCATAACTATACCTGTGTCATTGAAGTCAGAGGTTTTGAGGAAACCGCCGTTGAGGGCAGCATTTACTGGAAAAGTGGTGAATTCATCCTTAAAGTTGGGCCAATAACAAAAAAAACGAAAGATGAGCTTGAAAACGTACTGAAAGATGACCTTGAAGAGCTTCACAAACAATCAGGAAATTGTAATCTTTTTAGTGATGTTACAGAAGTTGCATATTTTACCTTTAGTTTCTCATCGACTTACACACATTATGTGTGTGCCTCTGGTAGTATCACTGCCTCGGCTTATAACTCTAATAATGAATTTGTTGAAATATTCGAACAGGTTGAAGTGTCACTAATCAAGGATGGAAACACCTTGCATGCATGGAAGGAAACTGGAATA
>CAYUGX010000250.1:0-7561 GCA_964444375.1 uncultured Porphyromonadaceae bacterium
CCGAATCTGGATTTTGTACCATCTGAGATAATCCCCATGGCGTAATCGGTAAGAGCATCCCATATCCGGGCAATGAGAAAAATGTATCCGGCCCACGCTGCCGGGAGTCCTGCTACGTCGGTCAAGAAGAAAACAAAATAGAAACCTATGGCCCCGTAACCAATCATTAGGGCAAAATCACCCAGCCCATAGGCAATTTTTTCTTTCAGGGGTACGACAAAATGGTTTTTCATCTTCCTTTGTGGGGATTATATCATTTCCCGTAAATTTCAACATGATTGAGGTGGAGGTACTGTGGTTTGTCACTGGTGAGTCCGAGCTTCATGTAGCGGAGCTTTCCCCCCGTCACTTTAGCCCCCATTGAGCTGGACTCAAGCACTACCTCCCATTTCTCTTTGACAGAATGAGCCTCCCAGGATTTCTTCCAATCAATTCCATTTTCTGAGATCCAGAGCGTAAGTCCAACTGCCCTGTCTTGGCAGCAAAACTGACGGTTGGTGATAACAAGCCCATAGATCTCTCTTGCTGTGCCCAAATCAAAGCGAACATAAGGCTGATTTTCTTCTTGGGTGTGGAATGCATAGTCGGGAGCTTTATTATCTCCCAGCAAGAAGTCCTCATTCGACACATTATGCCATTGTTCATGTTTTGAACTGAATGAAAAAGAAATACCCTTATCAAGTTTTGTTGCACCTTGCATCTCAAAATCATTTGGGATGCTTTTAGTGGATGACATGACGACCTCTTCGATGAAAGTCAATTCAATAACTTTCACAGGACCTGAATATTGAAGCTGGCCGCAATCCAGGGCAAGTAGATTATTCTCTTCCTCAAATGAAACATCGGTTTGGGTATTAAAAAGCCGTGCTGTTATTATCTCTTGCTGAAGTTTGGGCAGGTATACTTTTCGTGCCGAAGGATCGGTGATCATCAACCAGGCTTTGTTTCCCTTACGGGTTGAAACGCCTTGTTTGAAAGGGTAAAAAGGACCTCCACGTGTACCGTAGATGGCTTCACCATGCTTGTCTAACCACTTTCCCAGTTCATCCATTAATTCAATTTGTGCTTTCTCAAAGCTTCCATCCGGTCGGGGCCCCAAATTAATCATGTAATTCCCATTGTTCCCCACAACGCTTACCATATCCCTAATCAATTCTTCAGCACTCATTAGCTTGGGATTCGGATTGTACGACCATTGGTCTTTGTCAATAGTAACCCAGGCCTGCCAGGGGTGATCTAGCCAGGCAATCACATTGTTACCACGCTTAACTAATCGCTCACGATCCTGGAAATCCCCGCAATACTTCAACCCGTCCATGTAGAGGTGGTTGCCAGCCCCGACGCTTCTGCGGCCAATGTCAATTCTTGAATTGAGCAGAATGTTAGGTTTAGCCTCGTGAAAGCGTCGATACAATTTCGAACCAATCTCATGGGTATAAGTTGAATCCCACTCTCCATCAAATTGAATGAATTCCAGGTCGTATTTATTTATCAATTCAAGCACTTGATTTTCAAAGAAAGAGAAATAGCGATTGAGATTTGGACTGTCAGACTTCTTTTCAAATAGAGGCCCTGGTCCACCATATTGGTAGGGTGCCCAGTCGGGGTGATACCAATCGAGGTTTGAATAGTACGAACCAAACATGATGTTGTGCTGCTTGCAGGCTTTCGACAGTTCGGCCATGATATCCACCTTGTATTTGGCGTGTTCCATGTCGTAATCTGTATAATCAGAATACCACAAACAAAAACCATCATGATGTTTGGCGGTGGGGGATATGTATTTAATGCCCCATCGTGTCATTAATTCTGCCCATTCAACAGCATTGAATTTGGTTGGTGCGAATTCTTTGTAGAAATTGTCGTAAGTATCCTTTGGGATTTTTGAATGTCTGGACCAACTGATTTCTTCACCGCCGAGCGAAGAAGGACCCCAGTGTACACTCAATCCAATCCGCATATCCATCCATTTTTCCTGCGCTTCTTTTGGTGCCTTCAAATCGGGATTCAAATCACCTCCTCCGCTAAGTTGAGCCCGAGCAGGAACAGCTAATAGCAAGCATACTATGAAAAGAACACCATATTTTGGGAAAGCTGTATTTTTTGTCATGACACGTTTCTATTTTCTGTTGTTATCGAATGAAGATACTAAAAGTACGAAAAGCCTCATATAGCACAGCTAATGATGACCAGGCAAATAAATGATGAAAAATCAGTATCTTGAAAAGTTAATGAACCAAATTCCAGCCAACTCCTCCTCCTCCTTGCTACGGGAAGGAATTCTTTCCACCATGGCGTATTTTCATATTTTCAAACACCCTCTTAACCTTAGGGAGTTGTACTCTTATATTCCGATTACAGGGATCACCTGTGAACAACTGGCAGAGGAACTCGAACAACTGACTAAGCTCAATTTGATTTTTGAACATCAGGGATTCTATGCCCTTTCTTCAGCAGGCGAACTTGTTGCACGACGTGAGCAGGCAAATGCCAGAGCAAACAGGCGCATGAAGGTCGCCTGGCGACATGCCAAAATAATTGCGTTTTGTCCGTTTGTTGAGGCGGTGTTGATTTCTGGTTCAATGGGCAAAGGTGTTTTGCACCCGGATGATGATATTGATTTCTTCATTGTAACTCAGCCCGGTCGTTTGTGGATTGTAAAAGTTTTGTTGACTATTTTCAAGCGGTTTTTTCTATTGAACTCATACAGGAATTTCTGTTTGAACTATTTTGTGGATGTCAATAGCCTTTCAATTACAGAGCGTAACAGGTTCACGGCTACTGAAATTGCCCTGGTTTTACCCATGTACAACAACGAAGTGTATAAGAGGTTTATGCAAGAAAATAGCTGGTGCAGAAAGTATTACCCGTCTGTTCGGCCTAATGATCACGCTAAAACCAAGCCAAGAAACCAAGTGATTAGGCTGGTTGAAAAAATTCTTGGAGGTCGATTTGGTGATCGACTTGATGACTGGTTTTTGAAAATCACATTGAAATACCTGGCCAGAAAATACAATCACCTATCCCGTGAACAACGAGAACAGGATTTGCAATCGAGCAAATCAATATCCAGGCATCATCCGGATCGACAGCAGTTTAAGGTTTTAAAACAGCATGAAGAGATATTTTCTGAGCTATTGAAACAGTTAAATGCACATGGTTGATCCGGATAACAACTGCTGGGTATTGGGTGGTACGGGCTTCGTCGGTACTGCGTTGGTTGAACAATTCACGATGGATGCCAATTATACCCTCCACATGTTGGTCAATAAACGAGTTGCTTCACCTCAGCTTGAACAATACAACTGCATACAGGGAGATTTGGGATCTTTGGATTTAAAATGGTTTGAAAGATATCCTCCACAAGTGCTTTTTCACCTGGCGCGTATAGCGGGATCAAACCCAATCAGGAGAAAACTTGCGGCACGAAAAGGCAAAAGGGCCAATCAGCGCTTGATTAAATACTTTCTTAAGCAAGAGAATCGGCCAACAACAGTGTACGTTTCAGGATCTTTAGTCTATGGAAACCAGGAAGGCAAAACAAATGCCGATGAAAAATCCGAGATCAACCCATTAGCTTATGCAAGGGCGTATATACAGGCAGAAAAACCCTGGATGAATCAGCTTAATGATCTAAGCATGCATGTTAAGATTGCTCGTCCGGGTTGGATTATTGGGCCAGGATCCTGGTTCAGGCGATTCTTCTGGAATCATTATGAGCGATTTGGGACAGTACCCGTATACGGTAGCGGGAATCAACTGATGTCTTTGATCCACATTGAGGACCTGGCACGTGCCCTGGTGATGATGCCCGATCAGGGCAACGCGATTAACAATCTGTTTGTTGGTCAGCCCATTCCCCAAAGCCAATTCACCAAACTGATGGCAGATCTGTTAGGCTGTGGCATTCAAATCATAACCCAGAGTGAGATTCAACGAAAATGGGGCCATGCCGAGGCTGAGGCTTTGTGTTCGTCAATACCCATGAGTACGAATCACCCCGCCTTTTTAGATCAAGTAGATTTTCAATATCAGTCACCTGAATCCATGCTAGAAAGAACGTTATTTGTGCTTAAAAGTAAATAAGGTGTATTCCCCGAAACGCCACATAAAAGTTTTGTTCATCTTCTGGTCTACTTTCCAAAGAAGGCGTGTCATTCTGCCAATTTTTTGATTTATACGAGTAAAGTACCAGGCAGGATGTATGATGCTAAATCCCGCCCTGTTTTCCAAGATCATGGAAGAGAACGCTTTTTTAACCATGCGGGGAGAATAGCACTGGCTGGGCAAATACTTTGTTGGTGAATACCCGCCCCATTGGGGTTTAATCCTGGCCAATGCCCTGCCGATCCTAAATCGGAGCGCTTCTATTATCATACCTCCAACATACCATTTGTTCACAAATGAAAGAATCATGGTTCCGTCTTTTGACAGCATATTGCATAGTATGTCGGCGTTTATTTTGAAATTCTCTACCGTATTTAGAGCTCCAAAAAACACATAGATCAGGTCAAACTTTTTGTCGGGAAAAAGAGTTGGGAGATCTTCAACGCCTGCATGATGAGCGTCAACGAATTTTAACTTACTTTTTTGAATTTTCCACTTAGCCACATCTGTCATGTTGGGAGATATGTCAATTCCGTGTATTTCAATTGATGGATGAATGCTCGCAAAATGTGTGAGATCAAGACCGGTTCCACATCCAATTTCGAGCATGTTTGAATAAGCATGCCGTTTGACTTCTTCTCTGAAGGCCTGCCGGATCTGCTGCAATACGGGATTCTTCCAATAGCGGTCATCAAATTCATTGGCTTCATCATCATAATACTTACCTACTTGGGCATAGAAGTCAGTTTTCATCAGCTTGTTTTTCTTGTGACCATGAAACAGAACCAGGCAATAAGCCCCCAGAAAAGAAAGGCAAACTTGTCGGTATTTAAAAAATTATTGAAAACGCCGTGAAAAAAATAGGTGCTAAGTGCGGCAACAGTTGCAATGGCGTTTTTACGGCTAGAATGATAAACCGGTAGTAGGAAAATCACTGCAGTGATTCCAATTATCATTGTCATCCAACCCAGGATTCCGAGAATACCCATCTCACTGGCTGCCAGGATATATTCTGAATGTGCTGTGCCACCAGAATTCTCCGGGATATGATAAGGGTCTTTCACGCTCAAGCGTGTCATCATTTTTTGACGCTGAAACGGGATGTAGGCAAATTGATAGGTTCCTGGCCCATAGCCGGTCAAGGGCTTTTTGGCAAACATCTGCAATCCTGCGTCCCAACGATTTAATCGTTCTCGGTTCGAAACATCTGTGTTAATATTTCCCGATGATAGCGTGTGTTCGACCAAATCCGAGTCCTTATCTCCTGAATCGAATCTGTTTTGAACCAATAGAGATGAAAAAAACTGAGCATTGAGCAGAACCACCAGGAGTATTATACCAAATACAGAGGCCAACTGCCACCCCCGGATTTTTACCTTGAGGAGGAGGTAAGAAACCACCATAACCAATAAACTAATGATGGCGGCTCTGCTGTAACTGAGAAATACCGCACCCACCATCCAAAAACCAATGGCTCTGTGCACGAGTAATCTGTCTAATCGGGTTTTGTGAACTGGTATAAACAACCAATAGCCCGAGAGGAGGGCGACAGTTGCACCGAAAATGGTATGGTCTTTAAAAAATGGAAGAAATATGCCTTTTACTGTTACTGGATTCCATCCATACTGAGCATATCTATACAAGGCCAGCAGTGAAATTAAAACAACGCCGAGAGTGTATAATGTTAGCATCATTTTGAATACCCAGGGCGCCTTTTCAAGAACTCCTTTAAGCCCGACGTAAAAACAGAAAATATACAACAGGTTGACTGTAGTGAACTTTACAGAAACGATTCGCAATGATGAAAACAGGGTAGTAAAAACCAGGGCAAAAACAAAGGGTAAAACGATCCATGCGGAGTTTGAGAACAAGACTGAAATGTGATACCGCTTGCGAAGCAGGTCAAGAAAAAAAACAAGTACAAATAAGAGAACAAGAGGCTCCGTTGGAAAGAACAGTTTATGATCGGAAACAATATTTAGTTCAATTGACCAGGGTAGGCATAGTGCCAACAACAACAGTAAAAAGATTTGCAACTGAAATAAATCAGTCTTTTTTGTAAACCAATTTAACATCACGAGAAACGATAAAAAACACACCGGCAGCAAAGAAATAGAGCAGAATACAGCTCAGGCTAATGAGTTTTCGATTTGGTGAATTTGGGCTTGTATCAGCAATTGCCGCTGAGATTACATAGGCTTGAGGAAGTTCTGTTTCGAGACTTTTTTGTTCTCTTTCAAAATGATTTTTTCGCCCCATCAGCTCCTGAAGCCCGATCCCATATTGGGTTTGCAGTTTAGCAAGCTCTGCCTGTTCGGTTGAGGCACTATTTCTTGCGGCGGAAGTCAAAGAATCAATTTCGTTTTCCAGCAATTCAATCTCATGAAGCTTGCTTTCATACAGGTTTTTTGCATATTCAACTGCGCCTTTACGATTCGCATATAATACAGCTTCTTTTATCACATTGCCCAGGTCAACAATATCATTAGCTATAGCTGTTGCCCTGGCTGGATCTGTGTCTTTGACTTGGATGGACAATGAGCTGAATCTCGTCTTTTGAATTTTTATTCGACTGGCCAATTGCTTGTGCAAACGATTTCGTCCGCCCAACACAGCCGGATCTATTCCATAGGTTTCATCCAGATTAAATCGTTCTATGAGGCTGTCTTTTAATTGCCCGGATTCCAGTATTTGGATGTGGGCATCAATTTCTCTATCACTGGCGAATCCAATCCCTTGTTGTTCAATCTGCTTAGACAAAATAATTAAAGGCACAAATATCAGCGTTTCAGATTGATAGAGGGGTTTGATAAAAATGGGTGAGGTGGCAATATATGAGCCAAAGGCAATGATCAGTAATCCCGTAATCAAGCGTCGGCTAAATCGGGTACCGATCTGGATTTTTGATTTTCTTTTTGTGCCTGAAATTTTCATGAGCGACAGATGATTAAATGTACTGCGTTCTTATCGAAATTCAAATTGATATGTAATCAATTCTGCAGGCGCAGTGCCTTACCTGCATCAATCATTCCCATGAATCCTTCAACCGGAATATAATCAGGAATTGAATTCCCAGATCCCAGGCCATAGCCTTTTGCTAAAGACCGATACTGTGCCCCTTTTTCCAAAACATAGCGGAATACCTCATCGTAATCGTTGAGGGTTAATATGTTGACATCAATACCGCCTAGCAATCCAATGCGATTACCATACTTTTCAATCCATGTTTCGAAGGGGGCTATCTCATCTTCGTTGGAATGCTTGGCATCGATACCCAGATCGATGAGTCCGTCCATGATGCTGAAGATGTTGCCACAACTGTGCAACAAGAATTTCTTACCTGACTGGTGAACCACATTTATCACTCGTTGGTATTGTGGAAAGATGTGTTCACGGATTGTTTTGGGATCAAGGAGAGTGGAACTCTTAAAGCCAAGGTCGTCTCCCATCCGGT
>CAYUGX010000251.1:0-1947 GCA_964444375.1 uncultured Porphyromonadaceae bacterium
CGCTCAAGGGTGGATTTAATTATCAATGGGCATACCCATCGCTTTGAAAGGATCATGCCCATCGCCATGAAAAACAATGCACCCATCCTCATTACGGGTAAGGGAATGGTGCTTGAAACTCAAGTTTCTGCCGAGCAACTTAGCTGCAAAGTCGTTGAAATGAAAGGGAAACTGGTTGATGAATTCAGCCTGCCAAAACAAAGTCATTCTAATGCAGAAAACTGGCGTCTGGGTACATCAGTTGGCAACATCATGAAGTTGGATGCCCAGCAGATGAGTGATCTGGCGAAGCATGGATTCACAGACATTGAAGTGGGATTTGGGCGACTCAAAACAAAGGATGATATCAAAAGTCTCAGCAAAAAAATCCGGGAGGTGAAAAAGATGGCTGATCAGGAAAAGATTAATATCTGGAGCATTCACATCCCCTATGGTCGCGATATTGACATCTCATTGATTGATGAGAAAGCTCGAGAGAAAGCCATTGAGGAAGTAAAGACTATGATGAAGCTGGCCACAGGGCTCAAGCCCGAGAAACTGGTGATCCACCCCAGCTTTGAACCCATCTTGGATGAGGGAAGAGCCGAACGACTGGAAGCCTGCATAAGCAGCTTACCCGGTCTCCTCAAGTATGCAGAAAAGCTTGACATGCACCTCTGCATTGAAGATTTGCCCCGCACCTGTTTAGGCAATACCAGTTGGGAGATCAACCAAATCACCGCTCAGGTTCCCGGATTAGGTGTCTGTTGCGATGTAAATCACCTGCTGCAGGAAAGCACTGAAGCCTTCATTGATGCGGTAGGCTCGCAAATTGTTACCCTGCACATCTGTGATTACGATGGCATCGATGAACGGCACTGGCTCCCGGGAAAAGGGATCATCAACTGGAATGCCGTGATTCAAAGTCTTGAGTTGAACGGATTTGATGGCCCCTTTATGTTCGAATCAGCGGGCACACTAGCTGAAAAAGCCGCTGTTTGGGAGCAACTGAAAACCGACTACCAAGCGTTTAAGGAATTAAAATAACTTATCGCTGGTGGTTTTTTTGTTTTATTACAGGAAAGGACTCCTCACTGCAAATCAGGTAGTACAATCCAGCAGATAGGTCGCTGACGTTTACATACGTGGTTTCATGAATTGTATATCCGGTTCGGACGATCCTGCCTCCGACATCCAGTATGGTGTATTTTTCGTCTTGACCCGAAGGATTTTCAATAACCAGAACATCGCTGACCGGGTTCGGATAACACTTTATTCGCAATACATACTTCTCGTCTTTACCCGTTGATTCTGATCCCATGAGCTCAAAAAACTCCCAGATCACCTCACTTGCAATGGTACCGGTATGGCTTGCATTTGAACGAGTTGGCCAGTCATGTCCCCAGTTGTGAATCTTGTAGTACCATACCTGATTATTGTCAACTCCATCCAGGTAGGTGTAGGCCCAGGTATGATTTGGCAAAAACACTGAATCGAGGATAGTACAAGAGTTAACTGTCGCCCAGAATTCCACCACACTATCCATTTCAGGTGCACCTCGCCAACCGGGATAGGGTATACTACCATCGATTGGTACAACTGCATCATCCACTCCGTGGATTTGCAGAATAGGAATCGGTTTCGCTATATTCCGGGTGGTCCAGGTGTAACCACTCATGGTTCCAGCCATCGAGGCTATTGCCTTAAACACCGATGAGGCTTCACAGGCTAAGGTATAACTCATAAAACCACCGTTGGAATGACCGCAAATGAAGGTCTGTTCCGGATTAAGCTGGTGCGTCTCTTGCAGATAGATGGCTAATGCTTTAAGAAAACCCACATCGTTAGCATTGCTTATACCCAGTCGTGGGTTACAATGAGTTAAATTTTTTTTTTAGCGAGTGCCCTGGGGGTAACCAACCACAAACATACCATGAACTTGAATACCATATTTGTGACAGATACTAA
>CAYUGX010000251.1:1957-7530 GCA_964444375.1 uncultured Porphyromonadaceae bacterium
CCCAGTCGTGCATTCCAATGAGTTACATTGTTTTGATCGCGAGTGCCCTGCGGGTAACAAACCACAAACTTACCTTTGTCAGCCACCTCATTCATCCCACTTTTGTTCATCATGAAGCTTGAATTCCCCCCATATCCGTGTAGGGCGAAAACCAGAGGTGCCTGGTCGGGTAAATCATCTGGAAGATAAAGTATATACTGCCGATTAACTCCTTGATAGGAAAAGGAATAACTCTGCTGAGCTTTAAGTGCAACTGTCCCATAGAACCAGGCGAGCAAAACAAAAAAAAGGGCCATCTTCGAAAACATGGCCCAATTATACAGATAAATCGTTAAATCTTAGTCATCACAATCTTCATACGCTTTTTTCAGTTCATCCATGTTATTGATGGTCAGCTTTCTTTCTCCTCTATCGCTTTTATAACTGATTTCAATCGGAAACTGAAGTTCTGGCCTTTTATCACTCCGCTTGCCATTCGCCTCGTACCAGCGCTTAAACATCCGTTCCTCCATCTCCTTACTTTCAGCTTCAAGCACTTTACCATCGGGCATTTTGTATTTCAAGGGATAAACCAGCTCAAAACAAGGTTCTTTCCGTTCTTTGTCATCGTCTTTACCTCCAGTGCAAGCCTCTCTCAACCTTTGCATTTGCCTTTCACTTTCAATGGTCAACAATTTGCCTTTGAACTTCACATCTACCGGATAAACCATTTTTCCTCTGTCACGGGCATCTGGGTGATCTTCAAGCCAGGTCCTCATTTTCCGCCCAAGCTCTTCACGACTTTCACCGGTGATGATGGTTCCGTCAGCCATTTCAAAACTTAGAGGAAAAACGAATTCAATACAAGGGGTCTTATCGCTATATTTGTTACCATCTCCTCTTCCTTTGCCATCACCTCTTCCCTTACCATCTCCTCTTCCTTTGCCATCGTCGTCGCCTTTGCAGGCATTTTTGACGCGCTCCATTCCTTTCTCTCCCTGTATTTCAATTTCACGGCCTTGAAAATCTATTGTGATGGGATACTTCAATTGAATTTTTGCTTTTTCCTTTCCCCGTTTTCCATTGTCCTTGATCCAGTCTTTAATGGCTTCATTTAGCTCTTTCCTTGAATCCCTTTCAATTTCAGATCCATCCGGCATAATCACTGTAATTGGAAAGAGTATTTCGAAACACTTATCACCCTTCTTGTCATCTTTACCCGTTTTCATTTCAATGATCTCATCCAGGTAATCATCAGATTGTTTCTTCATTTCTTCCTTTGTACAAGCACTCAGTACAAAAGGCAATGCCAAAGCAATAACGAACAATTTTTTCATAACATAGTTTTATTTGCGTCAACTAACAGACTTCCAGCCATAAAAATACAACAATAACCATAATCTTTATCCTAATCTTAATCTTTTACTTAATCCTATCCTTACTCTTACTTTTATGTTTCAGTCACCCCTCCTCAAGCCACTTTTTAAAAACCGTAGATTTTGACTTGCTCACTAATACCTCAGATTCAGGCTCTGGTTTTAGATTCATTTTCAGTTTCCGGTTGAAATGTTCAGAGACAGAAACAATAGATTTTCTAGAGACAATGAACTGACGATTGACCCGGTAAAAGTTCTGTGGATTCAGTTGGTTCTCGATTTGATCAAGACTTTGTTCGATCGAATACCTATCCTTTTTAAAAGTATAACAGAAAACTCGATCGAACTCTACATAAATGAATGCGATCTCATTGATATTAATGGGGATATATCGATCTCTATATCGAATTAGAAAACTCTTTTTATACGCTTGTTGCTGCTGTGACTGGAGCTCTTTAATGGCTTGGTAGACTGATTCATTGTCTATTGATCTGCCCTTTTGATAGAAGGCCTGGTACTTTTTCAAAGCGCCTGACAGGGCTTCCTCGCTCACCGGTTTGAGGAGGTAATCGATGCTGTTCACCTTAAAAGCACGCAGTGCATATTCATCATATGCCGTCGTAAATACTACTGGAAAGTCAATGTCAATCTGGTTAAAGATCTCAAAAGAATCCCCATCAGCCAATCGAATGTCAAAAAATCCCAGATCGGGTTTAGGATTTTGTTTGATCCAATCGATGCTTTCCTGAACTGACTGAAGAATGGCCATGATTTGAATCGTCGAATTGACTTCATTCAGCAAAGAAAAAAGATCTTTTGCTGCCCCATTCTCATCCTCTATGATCAGTACTCTCATAGCAGTGGAAGTTTTACAATGAAGTATTTCTGATCAGTGTGAATCACAACCTGTTTCCCAGAAATCAATTGGAATCGATTATTTAAATTACTCAATCCAGTACCCAAACCATGTGAATCATCCTTCTTTTGCAGATTGTTTTTCACACACAAGTATCCTTCGCCGACGTAAATATCAAACCTCAGTGGTTGTCCATCCACAATGATATTATGCTGGATGCCATTCTCAATGAGTGTTTGTAAAGCCAAGGGTGGAATTTTATTCTCAAGGTATTTATCCGGTAGGTCAATCTGAAAAATGAGCTTGCCACCAAATCGCTTACTTTGCAATGAGGTATACGCCTTTATAAACTCCAATTCCTCACGAATTTTAATGAGTTCAGATTTCCTGCTGGTCAAGGCATATCGATACGTTTTCGACAATTCCTGAACAAAATCCAGACTCTCCTGACGGGGCGAATTTTTTATAATTGCTCTTAGCGTACTCAAGGTATTGAAGAAAAAATGTGGATTGATTTGGCTTCTGAGAGTGGTGAGTTCTGCTTGTGCTTTTTCCTGATTCATTTTCAGCAGGCGAGCCTCAGCCTCCTTAGTTTTGGTCCATTGTAGTAAAAAATAGGGTAAGAGGATGGATATGAAAATGATCGGAAAATGCTTGAGCCAGTAAATCAGGGCATCGGTCAAAGTGATGTAGGTCATTCGTGGATTCACACGGATTTCGAATATTAGATCAATCCGCAACAAAACTATAATGAGTATCAAGTTTGCAAATAAGATCAGTAAAGTCTGGTGACCTGGTTTAAATGAACTGGGTATCAGAAATTTTTTCCAGGAATAGTTATATAGGGCAAGCATTAAGAATAAAATGAGTTGAAAGACACTGTCCTTGGTACCCATTCTGCCTCTATAGAGTCTGTCTTGAATCTCTTTTTCGGTTAATTCAAGTAGATTCATTACCTCTATCATCCCAATGATTGATTGCATATTGAAAAGCAACACAGTAAGCACTGCAACAATGATCAATACGAAATACCCTTGCTTCCTAGATTTCATTGAAAGAAAAAAAGGGGATTTATACATCCCCTTAAGATATTACTTTTTCAGCTTACCTACCGGATTTCTCGCTTTCCCCACTCTTTCTACGCTCAATTATAGTTAATCTTTCCTGTACTCGCTTTTCAGCTTCTGCGATTTTTTTCCTTCCTTCCTTTTTAGTCATCTTACCCGCTTCAACCGCTGCATCAACTTCCTTTTTCACCGCAGTGAGGTAATCCGCCATTTCTGCCTTTGCTGCACTCTGCCGCTCCATCGAAGACCATCGCTTTCTGAGTGCTTCTTGCTTTTTTCTACCATCTTCTTCAGATAATTCACCAGCAGCAACCAAGTCTTCTATTCTTGCCATTTCTGCCCTAATCCTGGTCTGGCCTGTTCTTCCAGTTGTAGCAACAATGCGTCGCTGAGCATCCTTTCGCATATCAGCCATAATCTCCTTTGCTGCTGCTTCTGACAGACTTCCTTTTTCCACTGCCTTTTTCAATGCCGTCTCTCCACCTTTCAGGTATTGTTCAATTCTTTGTTTGACCAGAGTATTTCGTTCCTGTTGCTGGATATACATCCTTCTCTTCATTTCAGCCAGCCTTTTCTTTCCTTGTTCAGCTGTTATACTCCCCTGTTCAATGGCAGCTTTGATTTCTTTTTCTGCAGCTGAATACCTTGCTTTTAGCTGCTCTTGTGTTTGGCTAAATACAGGCAAAACAAGGAAAAGCGCCACGACAATCAATGCTATTTTCTTCATGATCATGATATTTTAGTGTTATCAAGACGAATATATCGTATCTCAGACAAATCTTTAGACTATAGAGGATGAAGCGGACATATTACATCGTGAAGTGGACAGTACTACATCGTAAGGGTTGAAAATTCTCAAACCTGACTACAACCCCTCCTAGTCAAAATCATCCCCAATCCCGAAACGCGGATTAACCACATTGTTATAAATCGAACCAAAGGTATACGAAACGCCGAACCAGGTGCGATAGGTATAATTGGTTTCCAACTGTTTAATATGTAATAAAACCTCTTGTTCAGTGGCCCCGCCTTTGACCAAGGCCAGCTGATCATGAACCATCGTGTAATTCCCCCCAAAATGCACGTTCAGTCCTTTGATGATTCGAAAGTTGACTCCAAATCCAGCTGTCAGGTGATTCTTTGACCAATCGTGGAAATAGTTCTGCCAATTTGCATGCACATTAACCGCCCCCCACTTTTGAATTAAGCGGTAATTGGCCCAAATTTGATGATTGAACAACAACTCCTGTTCTTTATCGTAGATAGTCATTTCATGATAATCACGATACTGACCGCCAATTCCATAAACGATTCTCAGTTGTCGTCGGGTGGATTCGGAATAAGGAAAAATATTATACTCAAAGGCAGGGAATAAGCCATAATTCAATTTCAGATTATTGTATGAAGAGGTCGTCAGACTAGTGAAGAGACCAGTCGAAAAATGTTCTCCCAAAGACTTTACCAAAGTCAAATGTAAGCCTCCATTTCTGCGATCAGATTTGATGGTGTCATCTGTAAATTGATATTGTGTGAAATCCCATTTATAATTGGCGCTGGTATTGATTCGCCACTCATCAGTTACCCTGTTGGCTGAAATCCCTGAATTCAATTCAAAGGATTCGCGTTGAGATTCACCACTGGTATTGCCACCAAAATAAGTACTAAAAACCCAACTGTCCCAAGGATCGTCTTTCACTACATCTGAAATAGGTTTGGTGAAATTGATCTCGAAATATTCAGCCAATGGAGTTTCCAGAATGTATCGCATTAAAGCCATTTTAAGGGTTCTGATCTCTCCTTCACGTCTTACATCTTCAGTATCATCAGGTGAGGCGATATAGCGAATGGTATCATTCTTCCCTTTCATTTCGTGCTGTCCTTCCAAGAAGAAATTCGTTTGTCGGCCACCTGATCCGGTTCTCTGACGTGTTGTAATAATGACCAACTGAGCCTCCTTAATATCGCGCACATAGTTGATAAAGTTGATTTCTCGCTTAATGTGCTGCGAGGCATCCATGTAAACATTAAGTGCTTCTTTTCTGAGTGTATCCTGCTGCGCTTTTGCTCCGGTAAATAGACCTGCAGCCAAAAACAGGAGGAATGCTGTGAAGATTTGGGTTAGTTTCATGCTTTAAAAATACAACTTATCCTGCCTGTACTTTGTTATCTTCGTAAGAATAAAATGGTTAAGATGTTAAAAGACCTTAAAACAAGATTCCTTCATAGCCTAGTAATCAGCATACCATTGGTGATTACTAGGCTATGAAGGAATCTTGTTTTAAGGTCTTTTAACAT
>CAYUGX010000252.1:0-7518 GCA_964444375.1 uncultured Porphyromonadaceae bacterium
TCAAAAATAAAGTGACCAAATTCCTGAGTTCCAATCCAAAGCTTGCCTTCTGAGTCGTTGAGTATTATAGTGACATGGTTTTCACTGGTGTAGCTAGTCAGCGATTCCTGACTGACTAAGGGATAAGGTTCGAACCAATTTGTTTCACTGTCTAGACGATTAAGTCCATTTGGTGTCCCAATCCAGACATACCCTTCATCACAAACTTCTAATGAGGTGATCGTTGAGGAATTTAGATAACCCGGGATAGTGTCGCTATAATACCGGATGATCTGTCCGGTTTCCCGAATCAGGTAATTAAGGCCAAAAGCAGTACCAATCCACATATTTTGAAGACTGTCTTCATGAAAGGCAAGTACCTGACGATCTGATATTGATCTGGAGTCACGTGGATTATGGTTATAATGTGAGAAAGTTTCTTGAATTGGGTCAAAAATAAAGGCTCCCTGGGAGGTCCCTAACCATATCAGATCCAGTGAATCTTTATATAAGGTGTACAAGGTATCAGTACTGAAACCTAATTCACCGGCACTTACAGTGGTGTATTGTTTGACAGAGAAATCATCCGGACTGATTCTATTCAGGCCTTTTGCTGTTGCTGCCCAGATAAATCCATTTTGATCTTCAGTAATCCCGACAATATTACCACTGGTCAGACCTGATTTTGGTCCGTAAGGATCATGATTGAGTGTTCTGAATTGATAGCCATCGAAGCGATTTAGTCCACTCCATGTGCCTATCCACACATAGCCTTTGGAGTCTTGAAAAACACAATTGACCGAATTCTGCGAGAGGCCTTTCTCGATTCGGGTATATTCTGAAGTTATATTCTCAAGTCGAAACTCAGTACCAATTTGGGCGACAAGCTGATTAGCTGCTAATCCAAAAATAAAGAAGATCAAGAGCCTTGACCATTTCAAGCATTGAAAGATTCGCATGGCATGCCTGGTTTAACTTTCGTTATCCAGAAAGCGTCCAACCAGAGCCAAAAGGTTGTTTTTACGAATGGGCTTTGAAATATAGGCATCAAATCCTGCATCCATGGCTCTTTTTTCATCATCGGCCATGGCGAAGGCAGTTTGAGCAACTTGTGGGGTCTCAGGAGACATTTCTTTGATGACCTCACGGGCCTGATAACCGTTAATATTTGGCATTTGAAGATCCATCAATACCAAATCAATCTTAGATTCCCGCTTACAAGCTTCAATGGCTTCTTCGCCATTTCTTGCCCAGATTAGTTTCGCTCCCGTTTTCTGGAGTACTGCCTCCAAATACAGGTAATTTGAATCCTCATCTTCAGCAATCAATATGGTTTTGTCCGTCCATTCCATTATACGACTTGTTTAGTAGTGTATCAAATTTACAGTTTTTGTGAGCTTAAACAACATCCTGACGGTCCAACACGGAAAATCTGTCAACTTTTTGACGAAATACAGGATGTACTAGCTCAGATATTTTACCAAACGCATTTTACTGCCCGACCAGGAACACCCAAGACAATACAAACAACTTAGATCACAATCGCCCAAATCTATGTTATCATGGAGGGGAATAATCTCATATTCCCGGCTTACTTTGACAACAACTCTTTCGTTTGCAGTATTCAGAACATAGAAGCGATCAACTCCACATTGTGGACAAACCAGGTATTTCATGCAACTCGTTTTTCGTGCTATATTTTAATTATTTCTATTCTATTAAAGTACTATTTTTACAAGTATGATTGAGATTTCTGTACCCACATTACTCATTGATGAAGAAAAAGCCCGCCGAAACATTCGGCAGATGATGGCCAAAACACAAACCATTTCAGTGAGTCTTAGACCCCATTTTAAAACGCATCAATCGCTCGAAATTGGCCAGTGGTTTAGTGATATAGGAATCAAGCAGATTACGGTGTCATCGGTTCAAATGGCCGAAAAATTCATAGCTGATGGATGGTCTGATGTCTTGATTGCTTTCCCGTTGAATTTACTCGAACTGCCTGTGGTTCATTCTCTGGCCATGAAAGCTAGCTTATCGGTCATGGTTGAGGAGGAGCTGGTAGTAAAAGCCCTGAATAAAGCTATTGATAATCCTGTTTCAGTATTCATCAAAGTGGATACCGGATATGGTCGCACCGGCATTTCATGGCAGGATATTGATCGGATTCTCTCGCTTATCGAATTAATTAATTCCTATGAGAAGTTGTCTTGTCGAGGCCTTGTTATACACGCGGGCCATTCGTATAAAAATGCTCAAAGTATACATGCTATTCTGAAAGAAAGTATCGAAAGAATTGCCTATTTGCGCAATCATATTTTGGCGCAATACCCCTCCATGCTAATCTCATATGGTGATACTCCAAGCTGTAGTATTGGATCTGAATTCCCTGGGATTGATGAGTTTAGACCCGGAAATTTTGTTTTTTATGATTTGGTTCAACATCACTTAGGGGCATGTGAATATGACGAAATTGCTGTTGCTATGGCTTGCCCAGTGGTGGCTATTCACCCAGACCGACGACAGGTGGTGATTTACGGAGGGGCTGTTCATTTCTCCAAAGATTCAATGACTATCAATGGTCAAACTGTTTATGGTCAAATGGTTGAATTAAGTGGTTCAGGCTGGGGTAAACCGGTACATCAGGCTTGGCTAGTGTCACTGTCCCAGGAACATGGGATTCTGCAAATGCCAGCTGCTTACAATCTGGATCAAATCAAGATCGGCCAGATTTTGTATTTTCTACCGGTTCACAGTTGCCTGACAGCCGATAAAATGGGTGCGTATTATTCCATTCAAAGAGATTCGTTAATCACGATATAACACCTTGAAGCCACGGGTAATTCTTTTTACTCCTGCTGTGATTGAAATTGAATAGTTGCCACCCTTCAATGCAGTCTTTAATTCGAAACGATTAAATCCATGAACAGCCTCAAGGATGCCCTGGTCAATAAGTTGATTCGCCTCGTCGCGAATTTGAAATGTTAATTCAGAAAGATCTGTACTGCCTATCCAGCAGTCAATTACCGGCCCTTGAACGGGATTAGGTGCCTCATAGTAGAAAGGTGACACCTCAGTATGATTAAGATGAACTGATCTTACAACCTGGCGGGGCTCGAAAACATGAAAAGTTGAAGAAAGAACATCTTCATTCAACTCAGATAGAAAACCAATATGGTCAAGAATGATAATTCCGCGGCCATAACTACCCAATACCAGATCATTATCCGGGAACGATAGTTTTATGTCATCAATGGCAACCGGTGGTACATTTAGCTGAAAAGATTGCCAATGCTCACCACCATTAATGGATAAATATAATCCATTGTGAGTGCCGGCAAACAGAATATCCGGATTAGATGGGTGCTCAGCAAGACCTTTTACTATCGCTGCATCTGGTAGACCCTTGGTTATGGGATTCCAGGTTTTACCAAAATCAGTAGTTTTGAATAGGTAGGGACTAAAATCATTCGCTTCATAATATCGTCCACATGCTGCATATGCATTCCCAACATGGTTGGTAGACCATAAGACTCGAGTGAAGAACCGATCAATTGGCATGGGTAAGCGGTCACTTACATCAGTCCATGACTCTCCATCATCTTTTGACAAGTGTAAGTTGCCATCATCAGATCCTGCTAATAAGTAACCTGGTTTTAGTGGTGATTCTGCCAGTGCTGTAATGGAAGCATAAGGTTTCAATACAGGTTTTTGTCCAATTACCAAGGTCTTTGAGAGGTCTTGGTTTACTGACAAATCGTGTCCCAGAGTTTGCCATTCTGCACCCTGGTCTAGAGATTTGAAAACAAAGTTTCCACCGAGGTATAAGGCATGTGGAGTATGGCTAGAAACGAAGAAGGGTGTATTCCAGTTGAAGCGGTGTTTGACTCCCTTCGATGCTTTGGGCTTAATCATTTGACGTTCACCAGTCCTCAGATCGACTCGATTGATGAATCCATATTGTGATTCTCCATAAACGATCTGAGGATTATGTGGTTCACTTGCCGAATAGAATCCATCTCCCCCACAAATCCGTATGATGTCTTGGTTGTTGACCAATTGAACTGAATAGGATTTCGATGGGCCACCCCAAACCCCGTTGTCTTGCAATCCTCCGTATACATAGTATGGATCACGGGTGTCGACTGAGATGGCATAATACTGCTGGATGGGAAGATTGGCTATAAATGTCCAATTCTCACCACCATCGTAGCTTTGATAGAGACCCCCGTCATTGCCGAGCAAGTGATGATTCAATTGCTTGGGATTAATCCAATAGATATGGTGATCAACATGCACACCTGGCAAACGGATCGGTTTGAATTTCTTACCTCCGTCAACTGATTTCATGATAGAAACTCCCATTACCATAACTTGTTTTTCATCACTAGGATGTCCATACAATCGACCATACCAATAGGAAGTCGATTGTCGAGAGTTGACAAGTTTCCAGCTTTTTCCTGCGTCTTTTGATCGATATAGTCCACCTGAATCAGATTCAAGACAGGCGTACATTATTTTCGGTTTAGAAGGGGCCATCCACAATGCAATACGTCCCATCTTTTCATTAGGAAAGGCATTGATTTTCGCCCAGGTATCGCCACCATCCGTTGATCTATATAAGGCAGAGCTTGGCCCTGTTCTAACATGGGCCCAGGCATTTCTGCGTTGCATGTAAGCGCTGGCTAAAATGATTTGACCGTCTGGATGTACAACCACATCTGAGATACCTGTATTCTCATCGATATACAATACTTTCTCCCAACTTTTTCCGCCGTCACCGCTGCGGTACAAACCTCGTTCAGGATTGGCACCCCAGCGAGCTCCCGCAGCTGCAACGAATACCCGATTAGCATTACTCGGATCTATGACAACTCGGGCGATATGTTGACTTTTCGAAAGTCCCATGTGCTGCCAGTGAATTCCACCGTCGATTGATTTATACACACCATCACCAATTGATGCTGAACTTTGTTCACCACCAGCCTCACCCGTCCCAACCCAGATTACATCCGGATTATGGGTCGATATTGCCATATCCCCAACCGACAAAGTTGTCCCGGCCTGATCAAAAACAGGCGTCCAGGATTTGCATCCATCCTCTGTTTTAAAAACTCCTCCAGTAGCGGCAGATACATAAACAATGTCAGAATTGTCAGGATGGACCTGAATGTCAGAGATTCGACCACCGGCTTGTCCCGGACCAATAAAGCGAAATTCAAAACCATTGAATTTCAACTTTGGTTCAGAACTAGTCTCTTGAGCCGAGAGGTTAGAATGAAGACTACCAACCAGCATGCAACTGGTTAAAATTAAAGTGCGAAGAATTTGGTTCATGATTGCTTTTGTGAATCGGCTTATTCGTCAGTAACCTCATCAGCCATTGTATCAGCTATCGAATCCAGGTCGGAATACTTGTCTTCATACGATTCTTTTGCATCATCTTTCAATGTGCCAGAATCATCAAAATCATCATCCTCCTCAACAATGGCCTGAGCCTCATAAAGCGTCATCCTGACAAGATAATACTTCTCATCCGTTTCAAAAGGTAAGGCGCTGACAATCTTTCCTTCACGATCTGTATAGCTGATCAAATGTTGACTGAAACCGAAAGGGTAATTTAACTTAATCTGCTCCTGAATAGCCGGTTCAAGTGCTTCATAGTCTTTAATAACCCTGGGTTTTTTCTGGCTCGTAACCATTTCCGATAAGTTTAGTCATAGATCATTTATCAGACTAATGTAAAAAAAATATTTATTCGAAAACAGTCCTCAGATTTTGGTGAACAAGCTAAAAAAGCCCCAGACGAATGACCAGAGTATGTAAAATGATACCAAAAAGGAATAGGATGCTGAATCTTTTGTTGTATTCAAAGGCATACCGCACGAAATAGAGTGGCCAGGCCTCGGCTTCATACCAGTCGGGTTTTGTTACCGGACGAGGTGAAAGAAATGCTTTCCCTTTTTTAAACAGGTAGGGCAAGGCGATATAGACAAGCAAAACAACAAAACTCAACGATCCTGAAATGACAAACCAGGTTATGGCAAGGTATTGAACAATCCAAACCAATAATACAACATAACGACTCAAGGATTCTCCAAGAATAACCGGTAAAGTGAAGATTTTTTTCTTTTTATCCTCCCGGATTTTATCGATATGCTTGCCAAAGATGACCGATGTGGGGCCCATGGCATAGACGGTTGCTAACCAGGCTACATCCCAACTCCATGTATAGCCTGAGCTAACAAAGAAAGTCCCACCAATCATTAAAGGTCCCCAAACCAGCACTACAGTGGGTTCACCTAATCCGATATACTTTAATGGCCAGGTGTAAAACAATAGAAAGAATAGACCGGCTCCTGCCAGCAATAAAACCGTTTGCGGACCGGAAAGCACCAGAAACAACCCAGCTAACATCGCCAAAAGAAGCGTAAATGCGATGTAAAACTTGAAGGCCCGGGCACCAAGGAATCCATGTTCGAGTAATTGAGGTCCATATTGTGCTCTGAAATAGTTGTCTTTATCCACCCCTTTTCGGTAATCAACCCAGTCGTTGATTAAGTTGTTTGATGCGTGAGCCAAAATCAGACCAATAAAAGCAATAGTGAAATTCACCGCGTGAAATGAGCCAGAGGCAATAGCCAATAACCCCCCTATCATGGCCGATATGGCTGTCATAATCAACACACCTGAGCGTGTGGCTACTAACCATTTCGAAATCAAATCCAATTGGTTCCATTCTGCCTTATCAATACGAGGAATCGTTTTTAGTGCTTTCCCCCAAAATGCTACATTAACTGCCATGATGCTATTTTATTATTCATATTAGCTATGAACACATAAATCGATTCAATTGTTTACTCAAAACAATGAAAATAACTAACCGAAACGATGGGGATCGTATGGGCTTTGTTAATTCGGTTTTAGAGGTCGATCAGTATGGTTTTCAATCCCAGTTTTTTACATGCTGATTCAACTCGATCTGGCTGCGCAGTGAAAGCAAGATAGTAGCCACCGCCCCCAGAACCACAAAGCTTTATGCTAAATTGCTTTGTTGATATGCCCATCTGATGCAGTTGTTTAATTGCCTGGGGAAAAAGGTGATTAAACAATGCAAATTGCTGAATACTTAGTGCTGTCAATGCCTCAAAAAAGGCATCTTTCTGAGCCTGTAGGGCCAATGTAATGGTTTGATCGTTGTGATTGAGGTATTCTCGTGGAAGACTTTCGGTTTTTGATATCCCTGCTTTCGTATCTCCTGACTCATTTGAATCAATCAGAAAAACGGATATGGAAGTCATAATTGAGCTGTGATCCAATGAGATGCGAAGAATTTGTGAGTCATCATTCTCATCTAACGCAGTTAGCAGTAATGGTTCTCTGAGATAACTAACTAATGGATCAATCCCAGAACTGCTTCCATGAAAAAACGATTCAATAGTGGCCAGACCTCGTCTCAATACCGGCAGTGGTAAATCTTTAGCTTTAGAGTAGCGATCAAAAACGGCTGCAGTCAATGAGGCCGAGCTACCCAAC
>CAYUGX010000253.1:0-7441 GCA_964444375.1 uncultured Porphyromonadaceae bacterium
ATTCACCACCTTAAAACCCAAGCGAAATAAAAAGGGTACCCGCTATTATACCAAGAAAGACATCGAACAACTTCGATTGATCCATCATCTGGTCAAAGAACGTGGCATGACCTTAAAAGGTGCGAAACAAAAGATACGCGAAAACAAGGATGATGTAGAAAATTCGAGTGAAATTGTCAGAAAACTCCAGCACATCCGTTCTCTTTTGGTTCGTATTCGGGATGAAATGTAAATACGTACAAACATGAAGGTTAGTGAAATCATCCGGTTGATTGAGCTGGAAATTCCATTGGGTTTGCAAGAAAGTTACGACAATGCAGGTCTGGTGGTGGGAGATCCAGAGACTATAGTTGCTGGTATTTTGACAGCTGTTGATCTGACTGAACAGGTACTTGCTGAAGCAGGTAGCCTGGGTGCAAACATGATTTTATGTCATCACCCGCCTCTTTTCAAAGGAATAAAAAGCCTTGTCCCGGGAGATCGTGTAAACGACATGTTGATCAGATGTGTGAAAGAAGACATCGTTGTCTACGCCGCCCATACTAACCTGGATAAAATCGCACAGGGAATCAGTAGTCGACTCGCAGAGGCTATTGGGCTGCTGAATACACGCATTTTGGCCCCTGAAAAGAATAGCTTAAAGAAACTGGTCGTTTTTCTTCCTTCTGGCCACCTGCAGTCAGTTCGAGAGGCTTTATTTGATGCTGGTGCCGGACACATTGGACAGTACGATTCTTGCAGTTTTACTCTGGATGGCACCGGTACCTTTAAAGGAGGAGATGGAACCACACCCTATGTGGGCAAGGCTGGAAGTCTGCACGAAGAACCTGAACATCGTCTTGAAGTCATCCTTCCAGATTATATAGAATCTCGGGTGGTAAAAGCCTTGCACTCGGCTCATCCTTATGAAGAAGTAGCCTACGACATGTATAGCCTGAGCAATCGTAATCCTTTTGTAGGATTGGGCATTGTCGGTGATTTGCCTGAGCCAATGGAAGAGAAACAATTCATGTCACTTCTGAAAAGCAAACTGTCTTGTGACTCAATTCGGCATACCGATCTAAGACAAAGAAAGGTACAACGAGTAGCTGTTTGTGGAGGAAGCGGGAGTGAATTTCTTCAGACAGCTATTCAGGCGGGTGCTGATGTGTATGTTTCTGGTGATTTTAAGTACCATCAATTCTTTGAGGCAGCGAATCGAATTGTTGTTGCCGATGTGGGACATTATGAGAGTGAGCAATTTGCTAAGGAGCTACTAAAAGAGTTAGTTATAAAAAAAATACCTAACTTTGCGGTTCATTTGTCGAAAATAAATACCAATCCAATAAATTATTTCTGATCCATGACAGCAAAACGTAAAGGTGGTAAAGAACAAACCCAAACAGTAGAGGAGAAAATACGTGATCTATATTCATTGCAATACGTAGATTCAGAGATAGATAAGATAAAGACTCTCCGTGGTGAATTGCCGCTTGAGGTTCAAGATTTGGAAGATGAGTTGGCTGGTTTGGAAACTCGGATCAAGAATTTTGAAGAAGAGGCAAACGAACTGGAAACTGCGATCTCGCAAAAAAAGAATGAAATAACCGATGCTGAGGCTTTAATACAGAAGTACGAAGGACAGCAAAATAACGTCAGAAACAACCGTGAATTTGATTCGCTAAGTAAGGAAATTGAGTTTCAAACCCTTGAAATTCAATTGTGCGAAAAGCGCATTAAGGAATTCTCAGTTCGTTTGCAGGACAAGCAAACCATGATTACTGACTCCACAGCCATCTTCGACGATCGTAAAAACGATCTGGAGGCGAAGAAGACTGAACTTGATGAGATTATTGCAGAAACTCAAAAAGAAGAAGAAGGATTATCTGCCCAATCAGTTGAGATCGGCGAAAGAATTGAAGACCGCTTATTAACCGCATATCGACGGATCAGGAAAAATGCACAGAATGGCTTGGCTGTTGTGAGTGTTGAACGAAATGCTTGTGGAGGTTGCTTCAACAGGATTCCACCGCAAAGACAACTGGATATCAAAGCACGCAAAAAAATCATCGTCTGCGAATACTGTGGTCGTGTGCTGGTCGATAAAGATATTATCGAAGTTCTGGAAGAGAATTAGTACAAAGGCAATATCAATTTTCAGGCTGTCAAAAAGAGCTGTACTTTTACCAGTTCATGACAGCCTTTTTTATGCGAAATACCTTCATAATAATTAGTTTATTTTCTCTTTTAGGACTTTTAGGTTCTACAGCTTTTGGACAGCCAAAACCGAAAGAAGCCCTTTTTTTGCAATTAATGAATCTTGAACTAGAGCTCAAGGCAATCAACTTGCAAGTTGTCAACACTCAAGATCGGATGGAATTGCAAGCCTTAGCCGATTTTCTTGGGGTGATGCTTGTCCAAACCGAGTCAGGACAACAGACCTATTTAAAGGAAAGTAAAAAATGGCTCAAAGAATTTGCTAAACTAACCGGTAAAAGCACTTTGGATTCTTCATATGGTCTATTTAAGGTTGCTTTGTATCGGGCTATCGTGGCAAGTCAGTTTTCTGATTATACCCGGGCGGCTCGAGCTATGCTTTCCGTTTATCGACACTTTCAAGATATGCATTCCATCCATCCGGCACACCCAAATACCCAGCTTGCAGGAGCTTGCCTGAAAGTGATCGCTGAGCAGCTGCCAGATAACTACCTTCGATATAGCGACCTCGTGGGTATTGAATTACCTGAAGGAAATGGGTTTAACTTGATTGATAGATCGTTTCAGCGTGCTAAGGTAAGGTCTGTTGAACAGACTGTCACCACTGGTTTGTTACGGGTTTTTCTTCTGTGGGAGTTTCATCCAGAACGTGAGGCTGGTTGGCTGGCATGGAGAGAGCTCAATCCAGTAGCTCCTCAATTATCATTGATTCGTTATGCAGGATTAACAATGGCCTTGAAATCCGGAAAAGTTAAAGAAGCAATGGAAATTGCGAATGATATGGAAAACAGTGGTCAGTTCAAGTTAATTCCTATGGCCAGGTATCAGAAAGCCAAGGCTTTATTATATCAATTAGATCCTTCTGCGAAACGGGAGATTGACCGGTTTTTATATCATTATTCAGGAGAGAACTATGTAAAAACCAGCTGTTTGTACATGGCCTGGTCGAATGTATTGGGAAACCAGCCTGTAGAGGCCGATGTGTGGCTGAATAAGGTGATTCATGAAGGAAGCAGTGTTAATTGGGCAGACCAGCAGGCCCTTAGGGATGCTAGATCTGAAACCAGTAGGAATAAAGAATTAGTATCCTTGCGGCTGCTATTTGATGGGGGTTATTATACGCAGTGTTTACACCGGGCAGATTCTGTATTGTCAACTACGCCATCTATCTCAGACCGGGCAATGGTTGAAATACTGTATCGAAAAGGCAACAGTTATCTTCAATTGGACAATATTCAAAAGGCAATGACATTGTTCGAACGCATTGTAAATGAATATTCTAGCGTTGAAAGTTATCAGGTACCCAAGTCTGCATTGGAAGCAGCGAAACTGAATTACCAAACAGGTAAAAGATTCGAAGCGTTCAGCTTATTGGATACCTGTCTTGAATTGAACCGCTATGGTCACCAAAGCACCTATAAGAGAATGGTTCATGCACTACGCCGTGAATGGAACAGTGCGAGGTAGGGTCACCAGCTGCCACCAGCACCGCCACCTCCAAAAGAACCACCTCCGCCACCTCCAAAGCCGCCAAAACCGCCAAAGCCTCCAGATCCTGAAGAAAAATTGCCGAATGACCCGCCATGTGAGCGATTTCCTGATCCCATCATCCCCAGAAGTAGCCAAAAGGGTAAGCTGCTACCCACTGAAGAATGCCTGCCCATGCGCCTGCCACCAAATAAGCTAATAATTACAATGAAAAAGAGAATTACCCCTATTAGGCTGGCTCCCCCTCCCGTTTCCTGAGTTCGCTCAGCGTATTCTTCAGCTGTAAATTCACCTTCAGTCAGGGAGATTAGAATATCTGTTGCCTTGTCAATTCCAACATAATAGTCTCCCGATTGAAATGCTGGAATGATTTCCTGATCAACAATGCGGTTTGCAATAATATCCGGGACAGCTCCTTCAAGACCGTAACCAGGCGCTATATATACTTCGCCCCGCGATTCTGAAGTTTTAGATTTAATCAGAATCAGTATGCCATTGTCTTTGCCCTCCTGTCCAATACCCCAATCTTCTCCGAGGCGGGCTGCATAATCTCCTGGATCATATCCGAGCAAATCATCAACGCAAACAACATAAATCTGGGTGGTAGATGCGTCATGGTAAGCCCTGAGCTTCCTCTCAAGATCAAGCTGTTCTGTTTGGTTGAAGAATGAAGAGAAATCGTTGACCATTCTCGGGGGATTCATTGGCTCGGGTAATTCCTGAGCCGATACCCCTGTAAAGAGAAAAACACTGATAAGAATGGTGAACATTATATGTTTACGCGTATTCATGATTTTAGTTTTCTGTGCCGAATGAAATGTCATCAGGTAGTTCATTGATATCGTCAGACTGGTAAGGAAAATGCTCCTTCAGCTTTTGTCCGGCTTGGCCAATGGCGGCCACCAGCCCACCAGCATAATCATCTTCTTTGAAGTGATCAATCATGGTGTCTTTGATTTGATCCCAGAAGTTCTCAGGTACTTTCTGATTTATACCAACATCGCCTAAAACGGCAAATTGCTTATTTTTTATAGCCAGGTAAAATAGAACCCCATTGCGCAAGTCGGTTTCGGTCATCTTCAATTTCTTGAAGATAAAAGCGGCTTGGTCTAAGACTTGTCCTTTGAATGCATTTTCAATATGCACCCGAATCTCACCACTTGTGTTTGTTTCTGCGTCCTGGATGGCTTTTTTTATCCTCTCCTGGTCTGTTTTAGAGAAAAAGTTACGTGCACTCATTATTAAAACTCTACTTTAGGTGCTTGATCTGCTCCGGTCTGGGCTTCGAAATAGGGCTTTTCTTCAAAATTGAACAAACCAGCCCATATGTTTCTTGGAAATAGCTGGATGAAGGTATTGTAATCACGAGCCACCTCATTGAATTTACGTCTTTCAGTGCTGATTCTATTCTCAGTACTTTCTAATTGTACTTGAAGATCAAGGAAGCTCTGGTTGGCTTTTAAATCGGGATATCGCTCAACTACAACCATCAGTCTCGATAATGCTGACCCCAATTCACCTTGTGCAGCCTGAAATCGATTGATCATCTCAGGACTCAGGTTGTCTCCATCAATGGTGACCCCGGTCGCCTTAGAGCGAGCCTCAATTACTTGAGTGAGTGTTTCTTGTTCGAAATCGGCGTATCCTTTAACTGTATTAACCAGATTTGGGATAAGGTCGGCTCTCCGCTGGTAAACATTTTCAACATTGGCCCATTGGGTGTCAACCGCTTCACGCTTCTGCACCATGCCGTTGTAAGATCCTTTTATAGATGAATAAAGAAAGAGAATGACCACAAGTGAAATGGCCAGGGTAATTAATGATTTACGTCTTTTTGCCATGATAATTGATTTTCCACTATAGATCAAAATCCGTTCCAATCATATTGACTTTCCGAGGCAAAGTCCAATAATTGGAAAATTGGGTTGACAAAATGTGGATACTCCTTAATAAGTCTAGAACCCCGCAAATTCCGCCGATTGGAAATTTTCTAATTTTGTAAATAACAAAGCGTATTGTATCATGAGGAAAGTAGACAAATTAACAGGTAAGCGAATAATTTTACTATTTGCTGCCATTATTTCAGGCTTGTTTCTAGTTGGTAATTCCCAGGCGCAGGCGGATTTTACTGCCTTCAATTTTGACCTGGACCCAACATATGCCGAAACGATTAACGCCACCAATAAGACTATTGATGTGGAAATTTACAATTCGGCAGATATTACCAATCTGGTTGCAGTCTATACCACCGATGCTGGTGCCACAGTCAAGATCGGTGCTGTAGCCCAGACCTCAGGAACGACAGCCAATGATTTCACCAATGCTGTCACGTATACCGTGACAAGCCAGGATGGAAATACAGTGGAAGACTGGGTTGTCACAGTTACAAAACGGGCAGTCTTAACTGACAAAGATTTATTGACATTTTCTTTTCCGGCCATAATTGGTGCGGTTGGAACAATAGATCAGACTACCTACAATGTAGCTATTACGGTTCCGTTTTCAACCGATTTAACCACACTGATTGCCAAATTCACTCATTCGACATTATCGAAAGTATCAGTGGGTGGTGTAGATCAGGTTAGTGAAACAACTGCCAATGATTTTACCAATCAGGTTGTGTATACGGTAACCGCAGAAAATGGTTCAACTCGAAATTACTATGTAAATGTCACCAAGGCTGTTGCTAGTACAGCAAAATTGCTAACCTATTTTGCTTTCGAGGCACTTGATCCCGATGCCGTTGGAGTCATCGATGAAGCGGCTAAAACAGTGGCAGTGACGGTACCATTTGCAACTGATGTGACTACTCTTGCGGCAACTTACACCCATTCTTATTTGTCTACTGTTAATATTGGGGGTGCTGCTCAAACTTCTGGTGCCACAGTCAATGACTTTACCAACCCAGTGGTGTATCAAGTGGTTGCAGAGGATGGATCAACTGCTGACTATACAGTTACGGTAACTAAGGCTGTAGCAAGTACGCAATCGGCAATCACATCATTCAAATTCACCAATCTCAATCCTGAAGTAGTTGGTGTCATTGATCAGGGAACAAAAACAATCAACCTCACAATACCTTTTGTAGCTGATATTACAACGCTTGTTGCCACTTTTGTAGCCTCTCCGTTTTCGACGGTTGCAATTGGAGCTGCTCCTCAGGTGAGTGGAACTACACCCAATGATTTTACCAATGATGTAATTTATACGGTTACTGCTCAAGACGGGGTAACCACAACAGACTATACAGTCAAAGTAACCCAAACTCCAGCTTCGGTTGCAAAAGACCTGTACACTTTTAAATTCTTAGACGCCGACAATGCAGCGTTAGCCGCTGATGTTATCGGAACAGTCGATCAAACAACTAAAACAGTAGCCATTGAGGTACCATTTGGTACAGATGTCACAGCACTTGTCGCCACATTCACTCAATCAGCACTTGCTAAAGTGTCTGTAGGGGGTGTTGATCAGGTGAGCGGGACTACAGCGAATGATTTCACCAATGACGTGGTATACCGGGTTACAGCTGAAGATAATTCAACTATCCTTATTACTTCTCCTTCAAACTATTCTACAACTACTGATGAAAATGGTGATTGGCAGCAAATTATTAATCTTAGCGAAGGTGAAAATACAGTTTTAATTAAAGCAGAAGATGGATCTGGTAATCAAAGCGATGAAACATCACTGACTTTAAATGTTGATACAACCCCGCCTTCTGCTATTTCTGATTTATCTGCCAGTCCGGGCAGTAATC
>CAYUGX010000254.1:0-7424 GCA_964444375.1 uncultured Porphyromonadaceae bacterium
GCAGATATATCAAGGGTTTCAAAGAACTCATATTAAAAACGTCGCAACGCTAGTGGCCCAGATTATTAATTCTGCATTATTTCGTGTATTTGTTTTTTCCATTAACCGGGATTTTGTGGTTTCAATGGTTCTGACACTGACAAATAATTTATCGGCTAATTCTTTATTGGTTAATCCCTGACAAATTAAATTTAACATATTGGTTTCTCTTTCTGATAGTTTGAGAAGCTCAACTTTTTCTTTAATTATCTCTTGTTCTATTCCTTGCATTTCGATAATCACGGAACGAAGTAATTCGGGTGAGAAAAAATTACCTCCACTGTGAACAGTTCGAATTGCCTCTTCAAGCTCTATTGATGGAGCCTGTTTTAATACAAATCCTTTAGCACCAGCTGTTATCATTTCGTAATAATACTTTCGATCACTATACATTGATAATGCAATGACTTTTAGTTCAGGCTTCAGGCTTAAAGCCAATTTAATTGCTGAGATTCCATCCATAACCGGCATATCAATATCAGTTAGAATGATATCAGCTTCAATTGATAACAAATTATCGGTAAATTCCTTACCATTCTTATATTCACCAACAATATTAAAATCTTTAACCTTATTAATTAAGAGTTTTAACCCTTCCAATACAATTGGCAAATCGTCTATTATAACAATTCTGATCATTTGTTATTTATCTTAATGGTAATATTTACATCAACTCCTTTTCCGGGAGCTGAATTATAATCTAAATTACCATTTATTTTTTTTATTCTATTTTCAAGATTTGATAGTCCAAACCCTGGCCTCTTTGATTTTATTTCTGCAAGATCAAAACCATGCCCGTTATCCTTATACGTTATATTTAGCGAGTCATGACTATAGTCAATTCCGATTTTAATCTCACTTGCTTTTGCATGCTTTATGGTGTTATTGATTAATTCAATTAAAGACCTGTACAGCGTTATTTCAACAATATCAGGCAATCTGGTTTTTAACTTTGAATCGATTATAAATTTGATATCAGAAACGTGCTTGAGTTTTTCAATAAATGATCTTACTGCCTGAGCAAGTCCAAATTTTTTTAAAATATGAGGGCTCAGATTATTTGATATTTCTTTAATACTTTGAGTTGCTTCTTCAAGTAAAGCATAAGTTCTATTTACATGCTTTCTCTGATTATCCGGGTTTTTTTCATCAAGCAGTGTATGAAGGTAAATCATGCTTGTTGAAAGGATTGGACCTAAACCATCATGTAGTTCATTTGCATACCTTCCACGCTCTTTCTCTTCTGATTCAACCATAGCGGTATATACATTCTGCTCATATTTTTTTTGCTCTGTTATATCAATAAAATATATCAGAACCTGGTCTTTCTTTTCTTTGTTAAGATACGTTGCTCCCGCAATAATATCTTTTACTTCACCCAATGCAGTTATAAGCTCAGTTTCAAAATTAGTAACCGTATGTTGCTCTCTTACTAATTCAAATAATTCTTGAATCTTCTTTGGATCTTTCAATAACCTGGAGTTACTTATTTTCTCATTCAGTAATTGCTGCTTGTCATAGCCTAAAAACTTTATATAGCTATTATTTACAACTAGTCTTTTATCAGTATTTAAGTCGACAATCACCATGGGTGTTATATGTTTATTAAATGCCTGATTAAACCTTTCTTCATTTTCCTTGATTTCTTTAAGCATTTTTTTCCTTTCGGTGATATCACGAATAGTGGCCAAAATAAATTTGTTCTCACCATAAAAGAGACGGTTGATGGATACTTCAGCATCAAATTCTACCCCGTCATTTTTAATATGCTTACAATTAATCAGTTGAGAATTACCCGCCAGAACAGATTCTATTACAGAAATCATCAATTCTTTGGATGCTCTACCATCTGGCTGCTTCTCTGGTGCAATATCCCATACGGATTTATTTATTAACTCGATGCTATTTTTGTATCCAAACAATTTTTTGGCGGCAAGGTTAATATCCATTATCCGGCCATTATCAACAATAAAAATAGCATCGCGGGCTGTTTCAAACAGCGAACGATACTTTAATTCGCTTTCTGTTAATTGTTTTTCTACCAGTCTTTTTTCAGTTACCTCAATGGCTATGCCTGCCATCAATTTTTCATTATTCGGACCCTTAATCGGAAATTTAACGTCACTCCAGTATCTGGTTTTTCCATCATATTCTGCGAAATATTCCTCATTTAGAATAACTTTTCCATTCAGAACTTCCGTATCAACAGCTTCCCTTTCTTTTGCCTGCTCTATCAGGAACCAGTCACCTGATTTACTTCCTTTCCATTTGTCCAGAGTGGTATTAAACAATTTCAACACGTGCTTATTGCCATATATATGTTCTAGTTGGGAATTTTTAATAAAAATTGCGGCTGGAAAATTATTCATGAAAGCCTGATGAATGTTCTGTATTTCTTTTGATTTATCAGCTTGAAATTTTTCATTTGTAATGTCAAATGATATACCACCAATGAATAATTGTCCATCAGGCATCTTAATTGGAAATTTATAATCTTTCTTCCAATGATCATTCCCATCAGGCATCTTTACCTTAAACTCAACTATAGTTGGTTTCTCATTTTCTTGTACAAGGCGATCTGCAGCTTCAAGTTTCTTTGCAATGTCAGAAGAGAAGATGTAGTAACAAGTTTTTCCCTTGAATTCTTCCTTTTCCAAATTCAAGCTGGATATGGTTGAAGAATTCATAAAAATGTACTGGAGTTTTTCGTTTATGATGTATACACTGGCTGGTATATTTTCAGCAAAAGCCTGAAAACGACTGATGCTTATTTCAGCAGCTTCCTCTAATCTTATATTGGTTCTATCAACTTCATCTTTAGCTTGACGTAATTTTTCTTCGGCATTAATACGTTTTGTTATATCCTGAACAAGGGCAAAACATCCAACGACCTCTCCATCAATTTTCTGTGGTATATATGCTGCTAAGAAATGTCCAATTCTACCATCAGGTAAAGCAAATGCCGTTTCATATTCCTGTCTTTCATCCCGAAACACAGCGTCATACCTGGATTTTACTGCTGCAAAAGCTTCTTCCCCAATTACCTCCTTAATGGTACTGCCAATTATTTTGGAAGGCTCTAAATGCAATAATTCCTGATAATATGCATTGGCAAATTCATACCTGTAATCTGTATTGATGAAGGCGATTAAAGCAGGTACTGAATCAGTGATGAGTTGCAACTTTGTTTTGTTTAGCTCAAGTTCCTGGGTTCGTTCCTTTACAAGCTCGTCGAGATGTGTTTTATGTTTACTAAGTTCTTCCTGAATCTTCTTCCTTTTTTGAACGCTTAGTTTCAAATAGAAAATCAGAAGTGATTGAATTAAAAGGATTAAAATAATCACAATTATCTGCCACCAATACAATTCAAAAAAACTATACTTCCTGTTTAGTATTATTCTTTCCGGTGGTGATTCTTCAATATTGATGTTCCAATTTTCAAGTTCGCTCCGTTCATACAAGTATTGAGATTCGATTTCGTTGGCTTCCGAAAATGTTTTATTTAGTTCAGTTTTTAAAACCTCATTAAATGTTATACTGAACGGTTTATCCGCTCTTTCGGAGTGGAGAAATAGTATTTTTAAAATTGCTGAATTTGGAATAGAATGGTCAGGATTATCCCGGGTATACGAGGATGTAAAAACCAAGATGAAAGCGAAAGTAAATAGTAGAAATACCCTTGAGCCAGAATTAGATAATTTAACCATATTGTTCTCCCTTCATATATTCTTTTCCCAAGTATAAGCTGCGCCTTATTAGCCACGCTTGTTTCTTGATGTAACAACTACAATGGGAAAGCCGGACAAATTAACGATCCCATACAGGAGTAATGTGTCTACCTTCTCCATAGCAAAGTGAACCTTCGTTAAATCCACCACAAAAAGAACGCTAATCACTTGACATTCATAAGCGAATTTACGGATTTTATTGGTTCGTTAACCTCGTCTCAAAGTGTCGTCCTGGTGCTGGTTCAATGCGATTCACAACTCCTGATTTCCTATCTTTATCAAAACCCATACACGAAGGGCAATCCGGGATGGAATGCTTTAGTTGTGTTAGGCTGCTGTGCAGAAGGTGATTGACCAGGGTTATGCGGATCCCGAAATAATTGGTTTGCAAGGACACAGCTGGGGCGCGATGCATCGCGCTCGCTTTGGCATCAATACAGTAGCCCAAACAACCACAACGGGATTTTCCGTCCTGAACCACCTTCGATCCCATCGGCCGCTATGAAAACATTAGGGATTCCCCTAATTTGTTCGGTGGTTTTGTTTGGCCCGCCAACTTCGATTATGTAGGAATTATCAATCAAAAAATCACCGTATTTTGGAGCAAGAACTTGGTGTTTAATACTAGCCTGATTGAAGAAGAATGTTTCACGTAAATTACCCACATCTGGCCTGTCCTCAGCTAGAAGCCAGGCAAGGTTTGGATTGTTTAAATAGATTTTTTCGGGTTTTTGCAGGTAGCTGATTCCTCTTGTATCTTTTCTGAGCAGGGAAACGATACGTGCATGGTCAAGGAGATCAAGCGCTTTTAGCACGGAATTTCTTGGAATGCCCATCCGTTTAGCAAGTTTGGAAATGTTGGGGGTGAAGGGAACAGATTGACCAATGATGTACAACAGTTTTTTTATATGCCGTACAGTGCTGTACGAGAGTTCCATGAATGGAGCTGTGTCGAGATCGATGACTAAATTGGTTGTGCGCTGCAGCTTTTGTCCGTAATGACTTTTCCCCTCCTTGAAGAATGGGAAATATCCAAACTTCAGGTACTGCTGAAAGGTCTTCCTGACATCGAACGAATCACCCAGGTCAGCAGCGATCTCATGATGCCTGTTTAGAATCTCCTCTAGTGGAATGATCAGGATTTTTTTCTGATGTTCGAGTTCCAGAAACTCACGATAAGATAAACCAGGCAGGTCATAAACCACGGCTCTTCTTGACAGATCAGCTTGCCCTTCATTGATTTCTAATATGGATGAGCCGGTTGCCACCCAATTAACATCAGTATAATTATCAAACAGGTTTTTGAGGTCTTTTGACCAGTTTTTGTATCGGTGAACTTCATCCAGATAGAATCGTCTGTATCCAATCCGGTACAATTCTTCGGCCAGTTCAACAAGACGATTGCTTTCGAAAAAAATATCATCAAGACTAAGGTAAATACTTTGGTCTTCGTTTTCTTTTGCATGCTGCAATAACAGGGTGGTTTTACCAGTGCCCCGGTGCCCTTTTACCAGATTCAAGTTTTGCTCCCAATCAATCTCATTGAACAGATACCGCTTGAATTTTGGCTGACTCGACCTGATCCTGTTTTCTGAAAGCTTGATCAAACGTTTCATGTGTTTTGCTTTTACTATAAAGCAAAATTACAAAATGTTAAATAGAAAGAGCAAAAAATTTTATTGTTAATTGAAAAAAGCACTCAGAACACGACGCATCGCGCCTGTTATCACCCCGAAAATCATCATGAGGATAATACAGCGCTCATGGGTCTGCTACACGTTATTTCCTATCTTTATCAAAACCCAAACCATGAGAACGGCGATAAACATGATGTGTATGTTGGTAGGCCTTAGCCTGGTGGCTTGCCAATCCAGCAAAAGGACGAACCAACCCAACCTCATCATCCTCTTCGCTGATGACCTGGGCTATGGCGACCTGGGTTGTTATGGAAATCCAACCATCCAAACGCCCAATTTGGACCGGATGGCACGGGAAGGAATGAAATTTACCAATTTTTATGCCGGAGCACCAGCATGTTCAGCCAGTCGGTATTCGCTTTTGACTGGACGATATCCGGCCCGAAGTGGCTTCGGACATGTGCTGGTCCCCAATTCACAGATTGGGATTCATCCCGATGAAATTACGCTGGCTGAAGGATTGAAAGAAATGGGTTATCACACAGCCATATTCGGCAAATGGCACCTAGGAACAACCGATATTGCCTATTTGCCACTTCAAAATGGCTTCGATGAATACTTCGGTTTGCCTTACAGCAATGACATGGATCCCAGACAATGGCCCGAAATCCCATTGATTGATGGGAATGATACCATTGAAAGAAACCCCGATCAGAAATACCTGACCCGACGCTATACAGAAAGGGCCATCGATTTTATCAGAGCACACAAGGATGAACCCTTCTTTCTATATCTTCCTTATACCATGCCCCACACACCCCTGCACCCGGGTCCCGAATTCGAAGATTTCTCAAAACGAGGCATCTATGGCGACGTGGTGGAAGAGATCGACTGGAGCGTGGGAATAATTATGGGTACCATCCGGCAGGCAGAAATTGAAGAGAAAACCCTGATGTTCTTTACCTCGGATAATGGTCCCTGGCTGGTGAAGAAAACCCATGGAGGATCAGCCGGATTGCTGCGCGAAGGCAAAGGAACCACCTGGGAAGGTGGCATGCGTGAACCTGCTTTAGCCTGGTGGCCTGGGACCATCGATGAGCGATCACTTTGTATGGAAGTATCATCCACCCTGGATCTGTATAGCACGTTTTTACGTTTAGCGGGGGCAACTATTCCAAATGACCGTAAAGTTGATGGCCGCGATATCAGTCAATTGTTTATTCAAGCCGATGTACTGCCCGAACAACCCTGGTTCTATCATGCCCCAAAACAAGTGCAGGCTGTCAGGCTGGGTCACTGGAAACTGCATGTGAAAACCAATTACCACAATAAACAGCAAGCATCCAAGGGGAAAGTTCCACTATTATTTAATCTCAATGAAGACCCCAGTGAAAAATATGACCTGGCCGAACAACATCCCGAAAAAGTGGAAGAGTTACTGCAGATTATCGCTGATCATGAAGCTGAAGTGAGGCAAAGCGGTACATTCTGGGATAAAAATCACCCCTAAACCTTCTTTTTTCAACATTATTTGGAGATATTCGGAAACAGTTTTTTCTTTACACTCGATTTCTGACATAGAATAGAATAGAATACTTACCTCAACAAAATTAGATCTATGGTACTGCAGACGATTGACTGGGTCATACTTGGGATTTTCTTCGTGATCCTTTTATCCATTGGCTTTTTGGCATCAAGAAATGCCGGAAAATCGGCTTCTGATTTTTTCTTATCGGGCCGTAACATGCCCTGGTGGTTATTGGGTGTGTCGATGGTGGCCACCACGTTCTCTTGCGATACACCGAACCTGGTGACAGATATCGTACGCCAGAATGGTGTGTCGGGTAACTGGGCCTGGTGGGCATTTTTACTTACCGGTATGTTAACCGTGTTTATTTATGCTAAACTTTGGCGCCGATCAGGTGTGCTGACTGATCTGGAGTTTTATGAAATTCGCTACAGTGGTAGACTGGCAGCCTTCTTAAGAGGTTTTAGGGCCATCTATTTGGGTGCCTTCTTT
>CAYUGX010000255.1:0-7404 GCA_964444375.1 uncultured Porphyromonadaceae bacterium
TCATGAAAAAATTATTTGCTTTCATAGCTGTTTTTGGGATGCTTTCGATTGGAGCGTCATTCAATGCTGCATTGGCTCAGGAAGAACCCACAAGCCCTGCTGACACAACAGCAGTTGATACAACTGCAGTGGAAGAAATGGTTATTGAGGATGTTACTCCTGTGGTTGACGAGGCTGCTGAAGAGGACAAAACCATGCACCAAGTTCTTAAGCAGAAGTTCATCGAAGGTGGAGCAGGCTTTATGGGCGTTGTAATTCTCGCACTGATTATGGGTTTGGCCATAGCCATTGAAAGAATCATCTACCTCAGCCTGGCAACTACCAATACCAAGAAACTGCTTGCTAAGATTGAAGCTGCCCTTGAAGACGGTGGCATTGAAGCTGCCAAAGATGTTTGCCGCAATACCCGCGGACCAGTGGCCAGTATTTTCTATCAGGGATTGGACCGTTATGACCAAGGCCTTGAAGTAGTTGAGAAATCAATTATTTCTTACGGTAGTGTTCAGATGGGTCTCCTTGAGAAAGGCTTAACCTGGATTTCATTGTTTATTGCTATTGCACCAATGCTTGGTTTTATGGGTACAGTTATCGGTATGATTTCTGCATTTGACTCCATACAGCAAGCTGGTGAAATTTCAGCTACTTTGGTTGCTGGTGGTATTAAGGTGGCATTGATCACCACGGTAACAGGTTTGATTGTGGCCATGATTCTGCAGTTGTTCTACAACTACTGTCTGACCAAAATTGACTCCATTACCAACGACATGGAAGATTCATCCATATCTTTCATGGATATGCTCATTAAGTTCCAGCACGCCAAGTAATCGTTCTTTAAGGAAAAACAAATTATGAAAACAGGAATAGCACAAAAACTAGGACAAGTATTTTATATCCTACTTTTGGTTGTTTCCGTTGTTTTGATTGTCTTATTTTATGTAAACAATGGAAACGTCAATCCAGACGATCCTCATTCTAAACAGATGGCTGACCTAGGGCCTGTCTTGAATTTTTATACGATCTGGGCATATGTTTTGGTTGGTCTGGCAGTATTTTTTACTGTGATCTTCCCTCTGGCTAACATGGTAGTCAACCCGAAAAGCGGTATTAAAACCGTTATATCCTTGGCAGTACTGGCCTTGGTTCTTTTCATTGGTTATCAGTTGGCCGACGACACGATAATGCAGATCCCAGGTTATGATGGTCCTGACAATGTAGAGGAGCGACTAAAGCTCACCGGCATGGGCATCTACACCATGTACTTTATGTTGGGTGCCGCCTTACTGGCTATGGGTTACTCATCCGTAAGTAAACTATTCAAATAATTGCAGACAGTAGTCTGTTTAAAACCAGAATTCAATGGCAAGAAAGAATAGATCAGTACCGGAGATTAACCAGTCATCATTAGCAGATATTGCATTCATGCTACTGATCTTCTTCCTGGTAACAACAACCATGGATGTTGATTCTGGGATCTACCGGAAATTACCGCAATGGGTAACTGAAGATCAAAAGCCACCGGATATCAATGAACGTAATGTTTTTGTGGTTGGTATCAACCTCAACAACGACCTGTTCGTTGAAGGTACTTATGCAGATTTGAACGATCTGAAAGACCGTGTCAAAGAATTCATCACTAACCCGCTTGAAAAATCTGATTTATCAGAAAAAGAGACCAAAGTCATCGAAGGCATTGGCGAGTACCAAAAGTCGAAAGGCGTTGTGTCACTCACCAATGACCGGGGTACCGACTACGGTGCCTACATTCGGGTTCAAAATGAATTGGTTGCGGCTTTCAATGAGCTTAGAGATGAATACTGCAGTGCCACATTTGGGATGAAATTCAGCGCCTTGAGCGAAGAATTACAAACAGCAGTCAGAGAAGCAATTCCGACTGCAATTTCTGAGGCAGAACCAGTTGAAATTAAACGATAAGGAGGACTAGAAATGTCAAAATTTTCAAGAAAAGGTAAAACCAAAGGTGTTCCTCCAATTTCAACTGCCTCCCTGCCGGATATCGTTTTTATGTTACTATTCTTCTTCATGGTATCGACTACCCTGAAAGAGACAAATGTGAATGTAAAAGTGACACTTCCGGAAGCTACCGAGACAGTTAAACTGGAGAAGAAATCATTGGTGAGCTACATTTATGTGGGATCACCAAAGATGCAATACCAGGCTTTATTCGGAACCGACTCCAAGATCCAATTAGACGACAGCTTTAAGTCAGTTGGTGATATCCAAGATTATATTGCTGCTGAGCGGGAAAAAAGAGACGAAAAAGAACGTCCTAAAATGACCGTTTCACTAAAGGCTGATGAAAAGACAAAGATGGGTCTCGTACAGGAGATAAAAACTGAGTTACGAAAAGCCAGTGCACTCAAACTAAATTACTCTTCAAAGAAAAGAGTAGTTGATACCAGATTTCAGTAAGAAAGCAATTTTCTACATAGATCAAGGTGAATCCGAAAGGGTTCACCTTTTTTTATTCGTCTGCCATTGACTCAGCTTCGTCTCGCTCGATACGCTGCCTTTCAATGCGGGCCGAAATTACGATACTGGCTTCGAATAAGATGTATAAGGGGATGCAGACCAGAAACTGTGAGATGACGTCTGGCGGGGTGATAATACCGGATAAAACCAAAAAGATAACCACGGCATGCTTCCTATACTTACGCATGAATCTGGGTGTCACCAGTCCGACTTTTGACAAGAAATAGATCAAAATGGGAAGTTCGAAGGCCAATCCTGTTGATAGTGTCACTGAAGTAACAGAACGAATATAAGACCGCAGAGCAATTTGATTGCTCACCTCTTCACTCACTGAATAACCACCGAGAAAATTCAGGGTCAGCGGTATAATTATGAAGAAGCCAAATAAGATTCCGATCAGAAACAATACCGTAGTAAAAAAAACCATCCCTCTTGAGTATTTCCGCTCATTGTCTTTGAGCGCCGGAATGATAAATCGATACACCTCAAGAAAGATATAAGGTGAAGATAGAATCAGTCCGCCGAAGAAGGAAATTATAAGGTGAATTTTGAATTGGCCTGCCAGATCAATATTAATGATTTCTAATCCCTGTGTATTCAAACACAATCGATCAGAATTCAGCAATTTGCCTAAGCGACAAAACATTTCATTGGTCCAAAAATCAGCTTCTTTAGGGGCCAGTAAAATGGTGTTAAAAATGATGTCTTTCAGTAAAAAAGCAATAACGGCAAAGACCAGCACCGAGCCCAACGACCGTAGCAAATGTCCCCTAAGCACCTCAAGATGCTCAAGGAAGCTCATGTCATTGGCGTCCTTATCTTTCTTCTTACGTTTAGCCACGCGGTTTTAAATGGGATTGAGGAGAATTGAACGGGTCAAGGCTATTTGCTTTCCTCTTCGGTTTTTGTTTCGGTAGCCGAATCAGCTTCTTTTGAGATCTCTTTGGAAGCACCCCTGAATTCTTTGATTCCTTTTCCCAATCCTCTCATCAATTCGGGAATTTTACGTCCGCCAAAGAGCAAGATGATCGCTAATAAAATCAATATCCACTCTTGTCCGCCGAGAAATCCTGCTATTGTAGAAATCATGATCATGCTGTTTTTTCAGATTATTTTCGAAATGCAAATGTATAACAATTTCTGCATATTTCAGGCGCTGTGACTCATTTCTTTGTGCTTTCCAAAGTCCTGAGCCTGTTGGAATTCCTTGGCAGTTTTTATACTTTCGCGAAGAATTTTGATTCGGCCCTGCCTGAATACATCAAGTCAGGACCATCCGTAAACAAGAAAATGGAATACAATTTCAACACAATCGAACCCAAATGGCAAGCCTACTGGAAAGCCAAGAAGACTTTTGAAGTGCAACCCGATCTCAGCCGTCCAAAATTCTACGTGCTGGATATGTTCCCCTACCCTTCAGGAGCTGGTTTACACGTTGGTCACCCCTTGGGCTATATTGCCTCAGATATTTACACCCGCTTTAAAAGGCAAAATGGTTTTAATGTTTTGCATCCCATGGGCTTTGATGCTTTTGGACTCCCTGCCGAACAGTATGCAATTCAGACCGGACAACATCCGTCAGTAACAACAGATAACAATGTCAAGCGTTACCGGGAGCAACTCGACAAGATTGGTTTTGCCTATGATTGGTCTCGTGAAGTGAGGACCTGCGATCCTGATTATTACCACTGGACTCAATGGGCTTTCATACAAATGTTTACCAGTTGGTATGATTTATCGGTTCAGAAAGCACGTAGGATCAATGATTTGATTGCTTTATTTGAAAAGAACGGGACTCAAGGGTTGGAAGCCGCCGCGACCGAGACCCTCTCATTCTCTGCCAATGACTGGAATGCATTCTCCGAAGCTCAGCAGCAAGAAATCCTGCTGAATTACCGTTTAGCCTACCTGGCTGAAACGATGGTGAATTGGTGCCCTTCTCTGGGCACAGTTCTCGCTAATGACGAAGTGAAAGAAGGATTATCTGTACGGGGTGGGCATCCTGTAGAACAAAGGCTGATGAAACAATGGTTACTGCGTGTATCAGCCTATGCCGAGCGGCTGCTAAGTGGTTTAGAAACTATTGAATGGACTGAATCACTAACCGAAATACAGAAGAACTGGATTGGTCGTTCTGAAGGTGCCAATATATTCTTCCCTGTAAAAGATAACGATACCGTAATAGAAGTGTTCACAACCCGGGCAGATACCATCTTCGGTGCTACATTCATGGTTTTGGCTCCAGAATCAGAGCTCGTTGATCAACTGACCACTTCAGGTAAGCGTGCTGAGATAGATGCTTATATCATAGAGACTAAAAAAAGAACTGAGCGGGAACGCTTGGCAGAGGTAAACAAGGTTACCGGAGTTTTTTCTGGTTCATATGCCATTAATCCATTCACCAAGGAAGAGATACCTATTTGGATCAGTGACTATGTTCTGGCCGGATACGGTACAGGGGCCATCATGGCCGTGCCAGCCCATGATAGTCGAGATTTTGTTTTTGCGAAACATTTTGGTCTCACCATCACTCAAGTGGTTGTACAGCCCGGTGACAACGCTTCAGATCCGGCAGATTGGGATGAATCTTATGATGCCAAAGAAGGCGTGATGATCAACTCAGACCTCCTCAACGGATTGTCTGTTATAGACGCCATAGAAAAAACGAAAGTAGAAGTTGAAAAGAGAAACCTTGGTTCGGTTCAGGTAAATTATCGATTGCGTGATGCCATTTTCAGCCGGCAACGGTACTGGGGTGAACCCTTTCCGGTCTATTTCAAAGATGGTTTACCCTATGTTTTCGATGAAAGCGAACTCCCTCTGGAATTACCTGAGGTCGATAAATTTCTCCCAACAGAGAAAGGAGAGCCCCCATTGGGTCGAGCCAAAAAATGGCAAACTAAAGCGGGTTACCCAATTGAACTCAGCACCATGCCTGGCTTTGCAGGCTCATCGGCCTATTATCTGCGATACATGGATCCAGGAAATAAGACAGCTTTAGTATCCAAAGAAGCCAACGAATACTGGCAAGACGTAGACTTGTATATCGGTGGTACTGAGCATGCTGTAGGCCACCTGATTTATTCACGATTTTGGAACAAGTTTCTTTTCGACCTTGGATATGTTTGCAAAGACGAGCCTTTCAGAAAGCTGGTTAACCAAGGAATGATCCAGGGCAGATCGAGCTTTGTATACCGGGTTAAGAATAGCAATAAGTTCGTAACCCATGGCTTGAAGGATCAATACGATACGACCGCCATTCACGTAGATATCAAGCTTGTCAACCACGATCAACTCGATCTTGATGGATTCAAACAGTGGAATCCCGAATATGCCGATGCTGAATTCATTCTTGAAGACGATAAATACATATGTGGGTGGGCAATTGAGAAGATGTCGAAATCGATGTTTAATGTAGTTAACCCGGATGACATCATTTCACAATACGGCACCGATACTTTGCGCCTTTATGAAATGTTTCTTGGCCCAATTGAACAATCCAAACCCTGGGATATCCATGGTATAGATGGCGTACATAAGTTCTTAAAGAAATATTGGAGACTCTTTTACAACCGTCAAAACGAATTCACTCTTTCTGATGACCTACCGGATGATAAAGAACTCAAGATATTGCACAAAACCATCAAAAAGGTCAGCGAAGACATTGAGCGTTTTTCATTCAATACCTCTGTGAGTGCCTTCATGATCTGTGTAAATGAACTCACTGAGCTCAAGTGTTCTAAAAAAGCTATTTTAGAATCTTTGACTATTCTGTTATCACCTTTTGCTCCGCACATCACCGAAGAATTGTGGTCTATCATGGGAAATGAAAACAGCATTGCTGATGCTACCTGGCCGGTCTTCAATGAGGAGTATCTCAAAGAAAATCAAATTGAGTATCCGGTGTCTTTCAATGGAAAAATGCGATTCAAACTTCATGTACCTGCTGACATGGCAAAAGAGGATATTGAGCAAGCTGTTCTTGTTCATGACTCTGCTCAGAAATGGCTTGACGGAAAGCAGCCAAAGAAAATAATCGTAGTTCCGGGGCGGATCGTTAATGTTGTTATTTAACAGACGGTTTCAATGGGTTTGATTTTAAAATCCGGTAAACGGATGAGTTTAAAAATCAGACCCATTAAAACCTGGTCTAAGCTCAAAAAAAGTGATCGAAAGATTAAAAATAAAACTTATCCGCTTGCCGGATCGGATAGTCTTGATTTTCAAATTCGGCAAGCGAACCTAGTTTGAAAACCAACACTACCGGCTCCTAAACTCTCAAGTTAACAGCCATCCGTTAAAAACTTATTTGTTGTTTAACCCCTACTATTCAATTTTGATTCTATTTTTAAGCAAAAGACAAGAATTTGGATAACAAGCATTTCATCTTGGGGGGAGGGCTTTTGGTTTTAAGTCTTGCTTTGATCTTTGGTTTGAGCCGGATGCCTGAGCGAGCTTTGGATGAAACAGAAACCGTTGAGGAGCTGTCTGAAGAGCCTGTGCCAGAGATTGAATATCTGTTTGGTTTGCCAATCAATGACTATGAAATTGAGGTAGCAAGCGTTCAACCAAATCAAAACCTGTCAGAAATTCTACTGAACCGAGGGATTAGTTATTCGCAGATTGACGCCCTGGCCAAGCGTTCAAAACCAATTTTCGACGTCAGAAAGATGAAGGCCGGTAAGACCTGTACTTTTTTTTGGAACCGAGATAGTACCCCTGCAGTTGAGTATATGGTTTATGAACGAAGTATAGAGGAATTTGTCGTTTATGGTTTCCGTGATAGCGTGACGGTTTCGGCCGGTCAGAAGGAGATTGTATTTGAAGAACGCACCGTTGCAGGCACAATCGAAAGCAGCCCGTGGAATGCCAACTTGGATAAGGGTGTTTCAACCCGGCAGGCCATTGAACTCC